>JBQTJD010000893.1:0-2353 GCA_052387475.1 Anaerolineales bacterium
ACTCATACGCGGTGGGGAACAACGGCGCGAGGCGCGGCGAGAGCGGCAACGTGCCCACCCGGCGATGAGGGAAGGTGAGGGTCACTGCCACCTCATCCGCCGCCTCAAGCGGCGCCTGTACGGGCGATAGTTCATCGTCAATTTCGACGACGAGTGCCTGCATGGCGTCAGTCAGCGCGGCTTCATGATAGTCAGGCACCGCCGACTCGAGCCGACGTGGAGGGAAGACGACCTCCGGCGGCTCAAGCCGGCGCAGATACCACAGCACCTGCCCCGCCGGGCCGACTTCATCAAAACGTTGATCATCTTGAAGCGCTACATGGAGTGAGAACGCCTGCAAGCGGGAATTGATGTTGGCCGGCAGACCAATCTCGTTGAGCAGCGACTCGGTGGGCAGCGGCCCGCCGCTCGCCATGTCCAGTACGGCCTCGGCCAGGTTGAGATGGCCGGCATTAATCGTGGCGAGCAAGGCGCGCGGAAACCAACGGCCGGCGATGCGCACAATGTCCGGGCTGGCTCTTAGTTTGGTTTCAAGCTTCTGTGAAATTACTAATCCAAACTGCGCGAACACTTCTTCAGGCGAAGACAAATCCGTTTGGCCCTGGCTCATCGCGACGGCGTTGAGCGGGTGCGTCGTCAGCCGAGCCGCGAAGTCACGCTGGCGCTCCTCACCAAAATCCACAGTGATGACATCAAACTCGCCCCACTCCGGATTGTGGCCGGGGCGCAAGCCAACCACTGTGCCCATCAGCACACGCGGCTTGGTGAACGCAAGCATTTGACCCACCGTGTAACTGTCTTTGGGAAGATATGGGACAGCACCCTGCTCACGCTGTTTGGCCGCTTCGGCTTCGCGCGCAATGCGTTTATCGATGATGAAGCGCGCCATCTCCTCCGTCGTGAGTGGCGTTTCATCTTCCAGCAGTTTGTTGTAGACCAGATCGAGATCAGCGTCGTTGATGGCGAAGGTCGCGCCCCAATACTCGGCGGACGTTGACTGGCGGTCGTTCAAGAGTGTGCCTCTAATGGCTGGGAAGGTGTCATATCGAGTCGTCTCGCATTATACTCAGGGCGCAGTCGTTGGCAATATCGGCTTTGTCGCACACACTCACTCGCCGATGATAAACTCAACTTACAGAGGCCCGCATGCACGCGCACTGGATGCCCGTTTACACCGCCGCCGGACAACTTCAAGCCCAGATCATCGCCGGTCTCTTGCAATCCGCCGACATTCCGGCGCGGCTCAATCAGGAAAGCGCCGGCTCCGTCTACGCGTTCACCGTTGGGCCGCTCGGCGAAGTGGAAGTGCTCGTGCCCAATGAACAACTGGCCGAGGCGCAAGCATTGATTGTGGAGTACGAACGCGGCGAATTGGAGACGGGCGGACAGGATAACAACCATGACGAATCCGAGTAAGTGGGGTTAATTGTGAAACTCAATCTACCCGTCTTTGACCAACTTGCCGCCTGTAAGAATCTGCTCATTGCGGGTATGGGAGGCGGCTACGATGTGTTTTGTGGCCTACCCATTTATTTCGAATTGAAGAAGCGTGGGATAAGCGCACATCTGGCCAATTTCAGTTTTTCAGATATTGAAACCGCCCAATATGGCATCAGACTCTCCAAAACCTTGGTGGGAATAACGGCGGAAAGCGACCGGATTTACCCATACTTTCCTGAATACTATCTGGCGCGATGGTTCAAAGAAAAACGCGATGAGGAGACTGTAATCTGGAGTTTTCAAAAGACCGGAACGGCTCCATTGCTCGAAAACTACAAGTTACTGACCGCGCATCTTGCTATTGACGGCTTGCTACTCATTGACGGCGGAGTCGATAGCCTAATGCGCGGTGATGAAGCTGAGAAGGGAACTCTCATTGAAGATGCCACCAGCCTCTATGTCGCGAACGAGCTTCACAACATCCCGATGAAGCTCGTGGCATGTGTTGCGTTTGGTGTGGAGCGAGACATTACTTATGCTCATGTCTTGGAGAATATCGCGTCACTTACTCAGATGGGTGCGTGTCTTGGCGTATGTTCCCTCGTACCACAGATGGAGGCATACAAGCAGTTTGAAGAAGCAGTTCTATATGTGCAGGGTCAGCGATTCCATGATCCAAGCGTCATCAACTCATCGTTGATATCCGCCGTCCAAGGTCAATATGGAGACTACCATTTGACGGAGAAAACAAAAGGGAGTCGACTGTGGATATCACCTTTGATGACTCTCTACTGGTTCTTTGATCTTGCTGCAGTCGCCCGTCAAAATTATTTCCTGCCGCAGCTCCGTGGCACTCACACTTTTCGTGACACTCTGCAACGTGTCATGGAGCATACCCGTAACCTGCCCCGTC
>JBQTJD010000894.1:0-2649 GCA_052387475.1 Anaerolineales bacterium
CTGCTGCCACACTAGAACTTTTCGCCCTACCCCTTTTGACCTTTCCTGCCGGAATTCCCCAACTGCTTTCACCGCCCGCTTACCGGCTTACCAGAATTTGCCAAAGCTCCCTCAAAAGTACGGTTGAGGCATATACTCTTTGACAAAGGCCAACTCGGAGCCACCCTTTTCAGGGAGGCGCGCATGTCCACCAGAACCCCCGCCGGAACTCCGGCCATCTCGTTCGATCAGTTCACCACCTTTGGCGACCTGCTCAAATATCTCCGCCGCCGCGCGGGCCTCACCCAACGCGAACTTTCGATTGCGGTTGGCTACAGCGATGCGCAGATCAGCCGCCTGGAGCAAAACCAGCGCCTGCCGGACATCCCCACCATCGCCGCACGTTTCATCCCGGCGCTCGACCTCGATGACGATCCGGGATTAGTGAAGCGGTTGCAGGAGCTTGCGGCAACGGTACGCCGAGAAGACGCGCCCGCTTCCGGCCTGCCGCCCTTCAAAGGCTTGCTTTACTTCGATGAGGCCGATGCCGATCTGTTCTTTGGCCGCGAAGCGTTAACGGCCAGGCTTGTGGCGCGCGTCATCGCTCCGCCCTCTACACACCACGCTCCCCGCTTCCTTGCGGTCATCGGCGCATCGGGCAGTGGAAAATCATCCGTCCTGCGGGCGGGGCTGATCTCGGCGCTGCGTTGGAACCCGGACACCGCCAGTTGGCCGGTGCACATCCTGACCCCTACTACTCACCCGCTGGAGGCCCTCGCCACAAGCCTCCTCGGTGAGACGAAGTCGAGCACGACGTGGGCGGCGCTGGCGTACGAATTCGCTCGTGACCCGAGTGGTCTGAACCAATACCTCCAACGTGCAATGCGCCTCGGACGCGAAGCGACCACGTCGCACGTGTTGCTCGTGGTGGACCAATTCGAAGAACTATTCACGTTGTGCCGTAGCGAGGCCGAGCGGCGCGCCTTCGTGGACAACCTCCTCACGGCTGCCTTCGAGCCGGATGGACGGATGATCGTCGTCATCGCCCTGCGGGCCGACTTCTACGCCCACTGCGCCGACTTCCCCAAGTTGCGTGAAGCGCTTGCCCAGCATCAGGACTACATCGGCACGATGAGCGCCGAGGAACTCCGATGTGCGATTGAAGAGCCTGCCCGGCATGGCAGTTGGGAGTTTGAGCAGGGGCTGGTGGAGTTGCTGCTAAAAGACGTGGGCGCGGATGGGACGCGCCCGCCCGAGCCGGGGGCTTTGCCCTTGCTCTCGCACGCCCTGCTCGAGACCTGGCAGCGGCGGCGTGGGCGGACGCTCACGTTGAGCGGTTACATCGCCTCCGGCGGGGTGCGCGCGGCAATTGCGGAAACAGCCGAGGCGGTATTTCGAGATCAACTCGACGTTCGCCAACAAGCCGTTGCCCGCAACATCTTTTTGCGTCTCACCGCGCTGGGCGACGACGAAGAGGTGATCTGGACGCGCCGCCGCGTCACCTTCGACGAATTGATCCCAACGGAGGCAGAGACGGTCATGGTCCGCGAGGTGTTGACCTGCCTGGCCGACGCGCGGCTGATTACGACCAGCGATGCGGCGGCAGAAGTCGCGCACGAAGCGTTACTGCGGGAGTGGCCGCGCCTGAGCGAGTGGTTGGCCAACAACCGCGCCAGCATTCGTCTGCAACGTCAATTGACCCATGCCGCCGCCGAATGGCGGAAAGCCAGTCATGATCCCGGTTTCCTGCTGATGGGCGCGCGCCTGGCGCAATTGGAAAATCTAGCCACGTTTAGCACTGTTGCGCTCACGCAGGATGAGCGCGCCTATCTCGAGGCGAGTCTGGCCGGGCGCGAACGGCGCGAGGCCGAAGAGCGCGAACGACAACAGCGCGAATTGGCGGCGGCGCAAAAATTGGTCGAGACCGAACGGGCGCGTGCTGACAGTGAAAGACAACGCGCCGAGGAGCAAGGGCGCTACCTGACCCGCGTGCGCACGCGCAACCGCGCCATTGCAGTCGCCGGCGCTATCGCTCTCATTTTGGCTGTGCTGGCTGGAGCCTTTGGCCTGCAATCAAATCAGAGCGCGGCGCGCGCCGAGGCGGAGAAGCGCCTCGCCACAGCGCGCGAACTGGCCGCGTCCGCGCTGACCAACCTGGCCGCAGACCCGGAGATCAGCCTGCTGCTGGCGTTGCAGGCTGTGGACACGACCTACTCGGTGGACAAGACCGTGCTGTTAGAAGCCGAACAGGCGCTTCACGCGGCGGTCCAGGCCTCGCACTTACAACTCAGCTTGCCGGCCTCTAGCGCTAGTGGGATCGAGGTCATAAGCGCAGTTTTCAGCCCGGACGGGAAACGCCTGGCCACTATTGATGGGGCCGGGATGGCAAAAGTATGGGATGTCTCACTCGGCGCGGCCGCAAGGCAGAGTCGTGATTTGCTCACCTTGCCCGGCCTCGGCCCAGGTAATGGTGTGATAGGGCTGGAAGCGATTGCCTTCAGTCCGGATGGGACGCGCCTCGCCACGGCTGGTGACTTTAGCGTGGTGAGGGTGTGGGACGCTGTTTCAGGCAAAGAGTTGCTGGCTGTCCCCTATCGTGGAGGAGGTGTGTTTGCACTCGCCTTTAGCCCGGATGGACAGCGAATAGCGGTGGGCGGTGACGGAGGCGAG
>JBQTJD010000895.1:0-3041 GCA_052387475.1 Anaerolineales bacterium
TACGCAGTTGAGTCGCGGAAATGTCATTCCGAGCCGCGAAGCGGTGATGAATCTCTACTTTGGAGCCAGAGATTCCGCGTTCTGCGAACGACGCTTCGCTCGGAATGACAACTTCAACTGCGTAACTCATACAACTCTCTCTGTCGGCCTTAAGCTCAGGCCCGACACATCTGCTACCTTCCACTAGAATGGAGACATGAAATGATCAGAGTTCTTAAGTGGATCGGAATCGTGCTGGGAGGCCTGGTGGTCCTGGCCCTCATCGTGCTGGTGGGTTTGTTCCTGAGCACGGAGTACCGCTTCAGCCGGACGTTCAATGTGCAGCCGGAGACCATCACTGTCCCCAGCGATACGGCCAGCCTGGCCATCGGCGAGCGCTGGGCGGAGATCCACTGCCGAGCCTGCCACGGGCCGGACTTGGGCGGCGGGCCATTCTTTGAAGCCGGGGATATCGGCTATGTGGATGCGCCGAATCTCACGGCGGGCCAGGGCGGGATCGGCAGCATGTACACCGACGCCGATTGGGTGCGCGCCCTCCGGCACGGCATCAAAAAGGACGGTACTTCCGTCTTCATCATGCCTTCGAACGATTTCTACTATCTCAGCGACGCCGACCTGGGCAGCATCATCGCGTACGTAAAGACCTTCCCACCGGTTGACCGGGAGATTCGCCCCCGTGGGCTGACGCCTTTCGCAAAGGTACTGTATGCTATTGGGGCGTTCGGCAACTTGCTTTACGCTGAGGTAATCCCGCACGAGGCGCCGCGCCCCGCTGCGCCTGGCGTGGGCGTGACGGTTGAGTACGGCGAGTATCTCGTCAATGCGCATGGGTGCCGCAGTTGTCACGGCCCGCAACTCAATGGCGGCCGTTCGGCCGAACCGGGCGCGCCGTTCGCCCACAACCTCACACCGGGCGGTGAACTGGCGGGTTGGTCGGAGGCCGATTTCTTCAAGCTAATGCGTGAGGGCCTCACACCGACGGGCCGCCAAATCAGCGAGTCCATGCCATGGATGGGTTACCGCAAGATGGCAGACGACGAACTGAAATCCGTCTGGTTGTATCTGCAATCTCTGCCGAAGTTGGAAACGGCGAGCCAGTAGCTGGCAAAGCTTCGCTTTGCGCGATCTTTTCGGGACCTGTCCGGCCAAAGCGGGCAGGTCTCTTTTTCATTTTCTTGCAACAGTCCACAATCGCGGCCTGGTTACGGGCCGCAACAAGGCCACGTCCCTGTAGAGGTTCTCATGAAATCGCGATCATTTTGGCTAAGCGGTGTACTGGTGATGGCCCTGCTTGCAAGCTTCACGCTGGTTTGGCGTGCGCGGTGAGACCATCCTGGCCGCCAACCCCACCACCAAAGACGGCAACAAGATTTTCCCCAGGTAGGTGATCGTCATCCTGGTGGTGCGCACTTCTACACCGAGCCTGACAACGCCGCCATCGTCGAGCGGCTTTCGCTCAGCCACAAGACCGTGGGCAACCACATCTCCAATATCTTCAACAAGTTGCAAGTGGCCGATCAGGCGCAGGCCATCCTCCGCGCGCGCGAGGCCGGGCTGGGCGGTTAGTGGCTAACGTGTGCGTGACTTTGCTCCAACCCGCCACACCCACAGGCCGCCCATCAACCACACTAGCCCTGTAGCCACTAACGCCAGGTAGCGTGAGGTATTGTAGTGGGCGATGACGCCCCACGCCCAAAACGGAAAGGGCAAATAGCTGAGGATGAGCAGAGCCACGCCGATGATTAAGCCAGCCCGTGCGACGCGCGAATCAACGATTGGCCAATCCGTCGAGCGCCAAAAGCGAATGATGAGCCGAAGCAAGCCAATCACGATAAGACCTACGACGACGGCCGCCCCGATCATCAGCCAAAAATTATTCATGGTCGCCAATAGCGCATAAATGGGCACGATGAGCACCGCCCACGCTAACCAATTCGGCCAGAGGTAACCGGCCTCGGCGGCGGTGGGGAGCAGGGCGGTGTTGATGAGCCACGCGATTAATAACAGCAAGGTGATGAGCAAGACCACCCAAACTGCAAAGCGGGCGCGGCGTGAGTGCGTGGCCGTGAGCACAGCGCGCCGATGCCAGGCCATGATCAACCAGAAGGTGAGCAGTGCGCCGCCCAGCCAGTTCAATGTTTCATGCAGCATCAGGCTGAAGGCGCGCGCATCGCTCACGGCATAGGGCAAGGGTTCCGCTGCCCAAACCGAGAGGCGTTCCCAATGTCCTTCCGGCGTTTGCACTAACAGCCCATCCGATTGCATCGTGGCCACCAACGACGTTTGGCCGTTGAGCGTGACTAACGCCAGACTGGTGGGTGTGGTCACCGCAAAATCCGTTGCGCATGAGCCGAAAACGGCGAAGACATCGGGCGGGTTGACGTAGCGACGCATGAAGTCGGCGCGACCAGCCGGCAGTTCCCAAATAGCCTGCCACGTTGCCCCGCTATCGAGTGACTGTTCGATTTCGGGTCGGCCGGTGATGCGATAGCACGTCGTGTCTTGAAGTGGGTCACACAGTCGCGAGGTGAATTGGGTCGAAGGCTCGAGTTGCTTGGCGATATTAGGCGGTAAGTCTTTGGTGTCGCCCCAAGTGCGCCCGCCATCGGCGCTCACAGCGAATGTGTCTGAGTAGCTATATTTGACATACAGAATGCCATCTTGCGCGGCGACCCGATCTGCTGATGGAATGCCCGGACAACTGCTCGCCAACGCCGCCAGTGACGCAATGCCAAGCATCATCCACTCGACGCGGCGCGGCAGGTGAACGCGCCGGGGCGCTTCATCACGCGCTCGCACCCACAGCCGCCACGCGGGCCACAGGCTGATGAGCGCAAACAAATCCGTCGGGTCGAGGACGATGCGGGCGGGCCAGCCGGTGAGGCGAGTGACGGCGGCCTCGGTCAGTGCGGCGACCTCTGGCGAGGTCTTCATCAGCGTGAACCACACGCCCATGAGCGCCACCGCCAACAGGCCTGTAGCGCGCGTGTTCAGCCGCAAGGGGGCCAGCGTCGCCGCCAGCACAAATGGGAAAAAGAACA
>JBQTJD010000896.1:0-2985 GCA_052387475.1 Anaerolineales bacterium
CCCGTCACTCTTTCCCCACTTGAATGCCCGCAGTACAATAGCGCCCAATCCACACCCCGACTTTGGAGACCCACACATGGCGAAGGAAATGGAAGGCGAAGTCTATTATCCAGACGCGAGCGTAGTGCAAAATGCGCATGTGCCGGACTGGGAGGCATTGGCCCAGTACGCGCACGAGAACCTCGCGGGCTTCTGGGAGCAACGGGCGGAGGAGTTGGAGTGGTACCGGCGTTGGGACAAAGTCTTGGACGATAGCAACGCGCCCTTCTACAAATGGTTCGTGGGCGGCAAGGTCAACATCGTCCACAACGCCATTGATCGGCACCTCAAGACTGCGCGCAAGAACAAGCTGGCCCTCATCTGGGAAAGCGAGGACGGCAAAGATCATCGCACCTTCAGCTACTTTGCGCTGAACCGCGAAGTCACCCGCTGGGCCAACGTCATCAAATCCATGGGCGTGGTCAAAGGCGAGCGCGTCACCATCTACCTGCCGCGCATTCCCGAGATCGTGTTTGCGATGCTGGCCTGCGCCAAGATCGGCGCGGTGCACTCGGTGGTGTTCGCCGGCTTCAGCGTGGATGCATTGCAGGGCCGCATCGAAGACTCGCAGAGCAAGCTCGTCATCTGCGCCGATGGCTCGTGGGTGAACGGCAAGGTCTTCGAGTTGAAGAAGATCGTGGATGAGTCGCTCAAGCGCTGCCCGTCGGTTGAGAACGTCATCGTCGTGCGACGCACCGCGCACGAAGTAACGATGGACCCGGCCCGCGACCACTGGTATCACGACCTGGCCGCGCTGCCCATCGCCAACGGCAAGTGCCCGACCGAGCCGCTCGACGCCGAAGACCCGCTGTACATCCTCTACACCTCCGGCTCCACCGGCAAGCCCAAGGCCATCCTCCACACGCACGGCGGCTACATGGTCGGCACGTACGCCACGCTCAAATACGTCTTTGACATCAAAGACGAAGACCGCTGGTGGTGCACGGCTGATCCGGGTTGGGTGACCGGCCATTCGTATCTCGTCTACGGCCCGATGCTCAACGGCGCGACCTCGTTCATGTTCGAGGGCGGCCCGGCGTATCCGTATCCCAATCGCTGGTGGCAGTGCGTCGAACGCTACGGCATCACTATTCTGTATACCGCCCCCACCGCTATCCGTGGGCTGATGCGCTTTGGCGAGGCGTGGCCCAACAAGCACGACCTCTCATCGCTGCGTCTGCTCGGCTCGGTCGGCGAACCGATCAACCCCGAGGCGTGGAAGTGGTATCACCGCGTCATCGGCAAAGGGCGCTGCCCGGTCATGGATACGTGGTGGCAGACCGAGACCGGCATGTTCATGATCACGCCCACGCCGGCGGTGCCGCTCAAGCCCGGCTCGGGCACGCGGCCCTTCTTCGGGCAGGACGCAGAGATCGTGGACGAGCAGGGCAATGCGGTACCCGATGGCGACGAGGGCTTCCTCGTCCTCAAACGCCCGTGGCCGGCGATGCTGCGCACCATTTATGGCGACGACGAACGCTACGTGCGCCAATACTGGAGCAAGTATCCGGGCAAGTACATGGCCGGCGATTCGGCGCGGCGCGATAAGGATGGCTACTTCTGGGTCATCGGTCGCACTGACGATGTGATTAAGGTGAGCGGCCACCGGCTGGGCACCGCCGAAGTCGAGAGTGCGCTGGTGAGTCACCCGGCAGTGGCGGAGGCGGCGGCTATCGGTTTGCCGCATGAAGTGAAGGGCAACGCCATTTACACCTTTGTGCTGCTGCGCGCCGGGCACACACCCTCACCCGAGTTGGCTGAGGCGTTGCGCCAGCACGTCGGTCAGCACCTCGGCCCGATTGCCAAACCGGATGAGGTGAAGTTCGTGGATAAACTCCCCAAGACTCGCTCAGGCAAGATCATGCGCCGCGTGCTCAAGGCCCGCGCACAAGGCTTGCCGGAGGGCGATACGACGACGCTGGAAGAATAGACGGTAGACCGAAGGACGGATGACGAACGAAAACGGACGAGTGGGGTGACTCGTCCGTTTTTGTTTGGCGCAGTCTACAAGACTCTCGATCCAGATACACCACACACTATAGACGCCATCGAACAATTCAACAGTGCGTTCGACCGAAACGATGTGGATACGAGGAGTGGACGGTGCCAAACAACAAACATCTCTTGTTGGCTATTCTCCCTTGTCTAATAACGCTCTTCTTGGACTATTGGGTCATCCAAACCTACCCCACAATCTACTGGTACGACCCCTATATTCGGTTGGCTTATCGCGACCAAATTATTGTGGGCCGCTGGCTGCCGGGAGTGCAAGCGGTGATCGTCGTCGTCGGCAAGTTGACGACTGATCTGGCCGCCATTCGTATGGCACTGGCTCTCATAGCCGCAAGCGCGGTATTCGCCGCCTATCTATTGGCGGCGAAACTGTGCAATTGGAGTCCTGGCCTCAGTGCCGCTGCGCTGCTTGCTAGCAATACGATGTTTGTTGGTCTTTCCACCGTGCCGTATCCCGAAGTTCTGTTTATCGGTCTCGTTCTCCTGACACTCTATCTCCTGGATGAACCCAAGACGCCGACACGACACATTCTGGGTGCGGTCTGTCTCAATTTAGCCTGTCTGACTCGTTATGAGGGCTGGCTTCTGGCCGTTGTGCTAATCGGTAGTTCCATTGTGGAGCCGCTCCGCACCAAAGATTGGCGTGCGATTGTGAAAACGGCAGCGTTATTTGGTCTCGCCCCGCTCGGGTGGATCGCTTTTGGCGGTCTCGTCATCGAGTCAAACGAGTCTGCAATCCTTACCCGGCTGACACTTGATCACTGGCTGGCCTTTGCGGCTCAGTATTTTGACCTTCTGAAATGGCAAGCGGGTTTGGGAGTGGTGTTACTTGGGATGGTCGGCGTCGTGGGGGCAGTCTGGATGTCGGTGAAGCGCACGACGCATTTGTGGATCGTAGCCTTTCTTGGTCTTGATCTGCTCTTGATCGGCCTC
>JBQTJD010000897.1:0-18158 GCA_052387475.1 Anaerolineales bacterium
TTGTTATTGCCCTCCACGTTGTCGTTAGCGTTTCCGAATGAGAACCCCTCGGTCGTACGCGCGGGCGGGGCCATCCCCGTCATCTTCATCATCGCCGCCTATCCATTGTGGCTGCTCGTCCAGCGCCTGCGCACTGCGGCGTTGGGGCCGCGCGCCCTCAGCCTCACCGGCATCACACTCGCGCTCATACTCGGCGGTGTTTTTGTTTTCAACCGTGATATGTACTTCGAACGCTATCCGCAGAACTACCTCCTCGGGGCGCAGAATGCCTCGGAGGTCGGTGAAGTTATTCACGACTTCGCCAACACCTTCGGCAGCTACGACACCGTCTGGGTGCGGCCCTTTCCGCACTGGGTGGATACGCGCGCAGTCGGCATATACAGCGGCAACCTGCGGCGTGATTATGCCATCGAGTTGGTGGGCCTTGAGTTGACGACCACTGACCTGCGCGCCAAGCTCTTTATCCTGAATGCAGCCGATGTGGGCGAGGAACGGCCGGATGGGCAACCCCCTACGCTGAATGAATTGCAGCGTCTATATCCGAACGGCCAAGTGACCACTTTTCGTTCAGCGCGGCCGGGGCGTGACTTCTTGATCTTCTTCGTGCCGGCGCAATCAGGCGCGACGAAATAACCGGGTATGTCTGATCAAACACCACAGGTTGAAGTGATAACGACTCCCTCGCCGAATGGCCGCGAGCAAAGCGGACCAGGTTCAGCGCCGCTGGCGCGCCGCAGTTGGAATTGGCGTGCGCTGGCGCTCGATTTGCTGTTGGTGGCGCTGTTCTGGACCGGCGTTTACTTCCGTTTCGAGTGGCGCAACTGGAGCGAAGGCACTAGCCTCCATCCCGACGAATATGGCCTGACCAACACCATCACGCAGCTCCGCATCCCTGCCTCGTTCGACGAGTGGTTCAACACACGCCTCTCGCCGCTCAGCCCGTATCAAAAGTACGACGAGGCCGGCAACGTCACGCAATCGGGGCCGGACAATGGATTCGTGTGGGGCCAGTGGCCGGTCATCCTGCTGAAGTGGGCGGCGGAGGTCACCGGCAACACCGGCTACGACGAGCAACGCTTGCTCGGGCGCACGCTCTCCGCCGCCGCCGACACGCTGGCGCTCTTGCTGATGTATTTGATCGGGCTGAGGCTGTACAACCGGCGCATCGCCCTCATCGGCGCGACGCTGAGCGCGCTGGCGGTGATGCAGATTCAGCAATCGCATTTCATGACCGCCGACACTTTCGGCGTGTTGTTCGTCGCAGCGACGTTGTATTGCGCCGTGCGGGTGGCGCAGGCGGCCCCCACCCCTACCCCCTCCCCCGTCGCGGAACTGCACGCGACTGGAGAGGGGGATCCGCCCCCTCTCCTGTTCGGTGTAAGCGTAGCGGCGCGAAGCGGAGCGAACGGGGGAGGGCCGGGGAGGGGGCCGCTGCTGTGGACGCTACTCTTCGGCATTGCCTGCGGTATGGCCATCGCCTCGCGCATCAACCTGTTGCCGCTGGCAGGCATGCTCGTCATTGCCGTGGTCATTGCCTACGCCGAGGCATGGCAGCGCAGCCGTGACGTGGTGCCGGTGGTGCGCAGCGCGTTGCTCCTGTTCGCCGTCGCCGGCCTCGCAGGGATATTGACCTTCCGCGTCACGCATCCCATGGCCTTCCGCGCCGAGACCGGCGACACCTCCCTCTTCACCTTCACCCTCAACCCCGATTGGACCCGCAGCGTGGAATATTCGGCCACGCTCTCGAACCTCGATGGCGGCGGCCCGCCCGCCGAGCAGTGGACGGCGCGCGCGAAGATTTTCTACCCATTGATGAACATGGTGTTGTGGGGGATGGGGCTGCCACTGGGCCTGGCGGCGTGGGCGGGCTTCGCCTGGGCGGGTTGGCGCACTTTGCGGGCCGATTGGCGCGCGCATCTGTTGCCGCTGGTGTGGGTGGGCGGCTACTTCATCTTTATGGGCACGCGCTGGGTGATGTCCGTGCGCTACTTCCTGCCCATCTACCCCTTCCTGTGTTTGTTTGCGGCGTGGGCGCTCTATGAACTCTGGCTTAAGGCGCAAGGTGTATGGGGTAAGGGGCCGTATTCCTTGGGCCTTAAGGCCTTGAGCCTTGTGTCCTTCATTGCTGTTGTCGGCGGCGCCTTCGCCTGGGCGTGGGGCTTCACCAGCATCTATCGCAACACCAACACGCGCCTGACTGCCTCGCGTTGGATGTTCCAAAACATCCCCGGCCCGTTCAATGTGCAGATTACCCTAGTCGATGGCAGCACCTACGTCGAGCCGTTGCCCTTCCCCGATGGAGGCCTCATCACCGCCGACGGCGCGCAAGTGCTGGAGTTCAGACCGCGCGTGAGCGGCACGCTGGCCGGTGTGAGCATCGCGCATGCGCGCAATGACCTCGATCTTGCGACGCCCGGCACGCTGAGGGTCACCATCGCTGATGACCCCGGCGGCAACAACCGGCTGGCGGAAGCGACTCTGCCAATTGCGCCAGCCGGCAGCGATGAGCGCGGCGACCCGGCCTCCGTGTCGCTGACCAGCGCGCCGATTGAGAAGGGCCGCTCGTACTATCTGTTTGTGAGCGTGGCCGGCGGCGGGCCAATTGTTGTGCATGGCTCGACGCTGACGAATGAAAGTTGGGATGAGCCGCTGCCGCCCGGCGGCCTCGATGAACGCTCGGCTTTCGGCGGGCTGTACACCGGCCTCAATATGGAAGTTCAGTGGCTCGACGATGAGAACAAGCGCCAGATGTTCCTCGACAACCTCGAGCAGACCGACTACGTGCTGGTGCAGAGCCAGCGCCGGTTGTGGTCGAGCACCCGCCTCCCCAGTCGCTATCCGATGACGATGGAGTATTACCGCGCACTGTGGGATGGGCGGCTCGGCTTTGATTTGGTCGGCACGTTTCATCAGCCCTTCGTCATCGGCCCACTGCAAGTGAGCGACCTGAACGGCATGTGGGCGTGGGGGCGCGCGCCCGAAGTACCGGCGCGCGGACCGGACTTCCCCTTCAACTTCAGCCCGTTCGCGGCGGAGGAAGCGTTCAGCGTGTACGACCACGCGCCGGTGTGGATTTTCAAGAAGCGCGCCGACTTCAACATCGAGGCGGCCAGCGACGTGCTGTACGCCGTTGACCTGACGACGGTGGTGGATATGGCCCCGAAGGAGGCCAGTCGCGCCACGAACCTGATGCAGCTGCCGGCCGATTTGCTCGCGGCGCAACGCGCGGGCGGCACGTGGGCGGAGATGTTCGACGCGGACAACCTCCTCAACACCAGTGAGCCGGTGGCCGTGAGCGTGTGGTATCTGGCGATGCTGGTGATAGGCGTGCTGGCCTTCCCGCTGACGTACATCACCTTCGGCGGTTTCGCCGATCGCGGCTACCCGCTGGCGAAGACGGTGGCGCTGCTCACGGTGACGTGGTTCGTGTGGATGGCGGGCAGCCTGCGCGTGTTGCCATTCACGCGTGGCAGCATCGCGCTCGGGTTCGGCGTGCTGGCATTGATCTCCGGATTGATTCTTTGGGGGCGCAGAGTGGAGATCACGGATTGGGTGCGCGCCAACTGGCGGCATATGCTTATTGCGGAAGGCGTTACGCTGGCGCTCTTCCTGCTCATGCTTTTCATCCGCGCCGGTAACCCCGACCTTTGGCATCCATACAAAGGCGGCGAAAAGCCGATGGACTTCAGCTACTTCAACGCGGTGCTGAAGAGCACTTACTTCCCGCCGTACGACCCGTGGCTGGCGGGCGGTTACCTCAACTATTACTACTACGGCTTCGTCGTTGCGGGCATCCTCACCAAGTTGCTGGGCGTGGCGCCGGCGCTGGCCTACAATCTCATCCTGCCCATGCTGTTCGCGCTGGTGGGGGTGAATGCGTTTTGTGTGGCGTACAACTTGGTGAAGAGAGCAAGTGGCAGTCGCTTCGCTTACGGGCAAGTGGCAGGGGGGCAGGGTGCAGGGGCGAGGGCCGCTCCGATAGTTGAGACCGAACTATCGGTGGCGGGGGTCGTCAAAGCGGAAGTGAACGCGCCGACCGAATTTGAGTGGACAGTGGCGGAAGGCGAAGTGCAGCCCACCATCGACCATCAGCCATCAGCCATTGCGCCTCCCCCTCCACTTTCCACCCTCCACCCTAATCCCTATTTGGCCGGCCTCGCCGCGGCCCTGCTCATCGTCGTGCTCGGCAACCTCGGGCAACTACGGACGATGGTCGTCGGCTTCCAACGCGCGGCGGATCGCGCAGTGCTACAAGAGTCGGTCTGGGGCGATAACGATTTCACCGCCATGTTCAACGGCGCGTATCGCGTCCTCTCCGGGCAGACGACTCTGGCCGTTGGGTTGGATCAATGGTATTGGGATGCGACGCGGCTGGTGCCGTACATCAACGGCGGCGGTAGCGAGATCACCGAGTTCCCGTTCTTCACCTTCCTCTACGCCGACCTGCACGCGCATATGATCGTCATGCCCTTCACCGTGCTGGCGATTGCGTGGGCCGTTGGGTATTTGCAGGGCTTCGAGCGCAAACGCAATTGGGCGGAGTCCGTCGCGCTATGGGTCATCGGCGGCCTCGTCATCGGCGTCACGCGCCCCTCGAACACGTGGGACTATCCAATGTATCTCGCGCTCGGTCTGGCGGCGATTGTGGGTGCGCACGTGTTGCACAGTGGGATGAAGTGGAGCCGTGACGGCCTGCTCGCCATCGCGTGGCGCGCGGCGCTGCTCGTCGGGCTGTCGCTGCTGTTTTATCGCCCGTTCGATCAATGGCTGGCCCCGCCGCTCACCGAGCTGGAGTTGTGGAAGAACGAGAAGACGCCCATCGAAGCCTTCCTCTACATCCACGGGCTGTTTCTGTTCGCGCTTGTCACCTTCCTGTCGATCGAAATCCGGCGCTGGCTGGCGGAAACCCCGGCCACGATCCTCAACACCGCGCGCGGGTGGCTGGGCACACTGCTGCTCGGGGTGATGGCGTTCCTCGCGACGCTGGGGCTGCTGTTGTACCTCGGCGTGAGTGTGGCGTGGCTGGCGCTGCCATTGATGTTGGGCGCGGGCCTGCTGGTGCTACGCGGGCGGGACGCGCTGCCACTCGAAAAACGCGCCGTGCTGTTCATGCTCGGCACTGGGCTGGCGGTGACGATCTTCGTGGATGTGGCCGTGCTCGGCGGCGACCGCATGAACACCATCTTCAAACTCTACATGCAGGTGTGGATGTTGTTCAGCATCGGCGCGGCAGCGGCGTTGGCATGGGTCTGGGCAGATTTGCCGCGTTGGGATGTGAACACGCGCAGTGGGTGGACGATGGGCCTTATCGCGCTGGTGGGCGTGGCCGCGCTGTACACGGTGACGGCGGCGAACGCCAAGATCAAAGACCGCTTCATCCCTTACCGCGCCGACGACGGTGGCTGCCGCCCGCTCGGCGGTGTGGCACAGCCGTACGATGAAGGCCTTGCACTGGAAGAGCAACCGTGGGGTTTGAACGGCCTGCGCTTCATGACGTTCAGCGCCTATTGCGATGAGGGCCGCTTCCTTCCGTTGACGTACGATTACGATGCCATCCGCTGGCTGCAAGACAACGTGCCCGGCTCACCCGTCATTGCCGAGGCGCAGACCTTCAACCTATACAAGATGAGCAGCCGCTTCGCGTGGAACACCGGCTTGCCGAACGTGGTGGGCTGGGATTGGCATCAGCGGCAGCAGCGTGGCGCGGCCCCCACCGCTTACATCTCCACGCGTGGCTCGGAGGTGTCGTTGTTCTATTGCGCCGGCGCCGACTTCACGCGCGAAGACCTTGGGCAGTGGAACGTGTGCAACGGCACGCTTGGCTTCAACCCCGAAGCCTCCGTGGTGCTGCAAGACCCGGTCGTTGCTCAAGGCTACGCTGAGGATTTCATTCAGCGGTATGACGTGCGCTACATCATCGTCGGCACGCTCGAACGCGCGTACTACCCGCCCGAAGGTTTGGCCAAGTTCGACCGCATGACAGTGGAAGGCAAGCTGAACATCGTCTATCAAAATCCCGGCGTGACGATTTACGAAGTCAAGCCCACGCCCATCGCTGGGCAATAAAAGCATTGCATCAAATTGCGCGAATTTCGCGAAAGGGAGGCTGACGTGGCTGAGATTCTGTTCAAAGAATTGTCGTACGCAATTGTGGGCGCAGCGATGGAAGTGCATCGGGCACTTGGGCCGGGCTTCCTCGAAGCGGTCAATCACGCTGCGTTGGCGCATGAGTTGACCTTACGTGGGGTCCCTTTCGAGAAAGATGTGAGACTGAAGGTGATGTATAAAGGCGTGTTGGTCGGTGAGTATAAAGCGGACTTCATCGTTGACGGCAAAATCGTCCTCGAACTCAAGTCTGTCGTCGCCTTGCACCCAAAACACAAAGCGCAAGCGATCAACTATCTTGCCGCCACCGGCCTACAACTTGCCATCCTTCTGAATTTTGGTGCTGACTCGTTGGAACACGAGCGAGTCGTTCGTTACCCAACCAATTCGCGCTAATTCGCGAAATTCGATGCGAAAGACTTTATATGTCTGAATTACGCTTCGACACTTACTATCGCTACGCCGACCTCACCACAATCCTGAACGACCTCGCCGCGCAGTACCCGACTCTGTGCCGCGTGTCGTCCATCGGCAAGAGCTATGAGGGCCGCGACATCTGGCTGGCGACGCTGACCAACACCGCCACCGGCGCGGATACCGACAAGCCCGCCTTCTGGGCCGACGCCAACATCCACGCCACCGAGGTCTCGCCCTCGTCGTGCGCGCTGTACGCCATCCACAAATATCTGACCGGCTATGGAACAGATCCCCACATCGCGCGGCTGCTCGACACGCGCGTGCTTTACATCGTGCCACGCTTCAACCCTGACGGCGCCGAACTATTTTTGGACGAGCGCCACCGCCGCGTTCGTTCGAGCACCCGGCCTTATCCACGCTTGGATGAGCAGGATGGATTGTATGAGGCGGATGTGGATGGCGATGGCCGTACGTTGATGATGCGCGTGAAAGACCCAAACGGCGCGTGGAAGGCTCATCCCGACGAGCTGCGGCTCCTGATCCCGCGCGCGGCTGACGGCTCGGACAGCGGCCCGTTCTATCGCCTGCTGCCCGAAGGCCTCATCCGCAACCACGACGGCGTCACTATCAAAATCGCGCCCGCGCTGGAGGGCCTCGACCTCAACCGCAACTTTCCGTGGGAGTGGGCGCTGGAGAGCGATCAGCGCGGCGCGGGGCCGTACCCGACCAGCGAGCCGGAGGTGCGCGCGGTCGTGCAGTTCATCGTCGATCACCCCAACATTTGCGGCGCGCTGACGTTTCACACCTACAGCGGAGTGTATCTGCGCCCGTACAGCAATCAGGCGGATGATATTTTCCCGCCCGCCGACCTGCGTGTGTTCAAGGAGTTAGGCCAGCATGCTACGCGGCTCACCGGCTACCCGGCCATTTCGATTTATCACGACTTCCGTTACAGCCCAAAGCAGTTCATCAAGGGCGTGTTCGGCGAGTGGATGTACGATCACCTCGGTGTGTTCTCGTTCACGTGCGAGTTGTGGAGTCCGCTGCGGCAGGCCGGAATCGAGTTCAAACCGGAGCAGAAGAATGCCATCATCGATTGGTACACGCAGAGCCACCCGGTCGAGGACGATTTGAAGCTATTGAAGTGGAGCGACGAGCAACTCGGCGGGCAGGGCTACGTGAACTGGTATGCCGCGCCGCACCCGCAACTCGGCGAAGTGGAACTCGGCGGCTGGAACAACGATTACGCCTGGCGCAACCCGCCGCCGCATCTGCTGGCAAAAGAGATCGCCCCCCACGCGGATTTCATCCTCTTTCACGCGCTCGTCTCGCCGCTGTTGGAATTCAGTGCCGTCACGGTCACCGCGTTGGGCCACGAAACGTTTCACATTCGCGCTGTCGTGCAGAACAGCGGTTGGCTGCCCACCCACGTCTCGCAACGCGCCTTGGATAAGAAGCTGGTGCGCCCGGTGGAGGTGACGCTCGCGCTGCCGGAAGGCGCTACGCTGGTCAGCGGCGAACTGAGGGCCGAAGTGGGGCAACTGGCGGGCCGCGCGCTCAAGCAAAGCACGTTTTGGAACGTTGACCCCACCGACGACCGCGCGAAGGTGGAGTGGGTGATCCGCGCGCCGGCGGGCAGTGAAGTGACGATCACGGCGGCGCATCAACGGGCGGGGAAGATTACCCGGACGGTGAAGTTGGAAGAGTAAAACGTGAACGTCGCTTAGCACGCTTCACGCATCCCGTGAATGTCTGACCTATTGTCTTTTTTGAGTTGGTATATCGCCGTCTCCGTGGCCGGTGTGGTCGCGCTGCCGCTGGCGTTTCGGTTGTTTCATCTTCTACCGGAGCGCGGCTACACGTTGGCGCGTCCACTCGGACTGCTCACCACCGGATACGGGTTTTGGATGCTATGCACGCTCGGCTTTCTGCGCAACGATGCGGGCGGCGTGCTGATTGTGGCGGCGCTAGTGCTCATCGTCGGGCTGGCCTGGCTGACGCGTGAGGGCGTCAGTGAATTGTGGGTGTGGCTGCGCGGCAATGCGGCGACGGTGCTGCGAGTGGAGCTCGTCTTTCTACTGGCCTTCGCCGCGTGGGCGTACGTGCGTGCGTACAATCCGGAGATTGTCGCCACCGAGAAGCCGATGGACTTCATGTTCATCAACGCCATCCTGCGCAGCCCAACGTTCCCGCCAAGCGACGCCTGGCTCTCCGGTCATACGATCAGCTATTACTACTTCGGTTATTTGCTGGTAGCGGCGCTCACCAAAGTCACAGGCGTGTCGTCCGCCGTCGCCTTCAATCTCGCGCTGGCGCTGTTCTTCGCCCTCACCGCCACCGGCGCGCTAAGCGTTTGCATGAACCTGATCGCGCTGATGAAGGACGAAGGACGAAAGACGGAAGTTGATTCCTTGCCACATGCCACTCGCCACTTGTCCCGCGCTTTTTGGCCCGCCCTCCTCGCTCCGCTGATGATTGTCGTCGCCGGCAACTGGTATGGTGTGCTTCGGCTCGCGCACGCGAACGGCGTGGCGCGTGATGCGCAAGTGCCTGCCGTGTATTACAGCTTCGGCGATGCAGCGACGGGTGAGCAACCCGGTCTGCGCGCCGGCGCGGTGAACGTGTGGACGTGGCTTGACCTGAAGGGCGCCAACGACTCACTTGTCCAACCGCCCGAGCAGTGGACGTGGGACCCTGGCTACTGGTGGTGGTTCTTCGGCGCGCGCATCACGCATGACAAAAACCTGCTCGGGCAGGAGACTGAGGCCATCACCGAGATGCCGGCCTTCTCCTTCATCCTCGGCGACCTGCATCCGCACGTGATGGCGCTGCCGTTCGTTTTTCTGCCGATTGCGCTGGCGTTGCAGTGGATGTTGTGGGCGAGTGAGTGGGGCGGGGGAGCGGAGGTGCAGAGAGCAGGGGAGAGCGTCACACGTGAGCGGCTCAATTACCCATTACTAATAACTTCTTTTCCGCGTGTTCCGATTTTTCTTTCAGCGCTCTTGCTCGGCGCGCTGGCTTTTCTCAACACGTGGGATTTTCCGATTTACTGGTTCGTGGTGGTAATGGCTTTTGCTGTGGGTTTGGGCCTCGCCTGGGGCTGGGATGGCTTGCGAAAGAACTGGCTCGTCGTGGTCTTTGCGGTTGCGCTGGCCGTGCTCGGCGTGGCGCTGTACTTGCCGTTCTTCCTCACCTTTCAATCGCAGGCAGGCGGCTTTTTGCCCAACCTCATCTACCCCACGCGCTTTCAACAAACCGTTGTGATGTTCGCGCATGTGCTCGTCGCGGTCGCACTGTTCTTCGGTTGGCTGGCTGTGCGCGCGTGGCCGCAACTTGACCGGCGCGCGGCGCTGTGGGCGGGCGGGGGGATTGTGGGCTTGCTCATCCTCGTGTTAGTGGCGATGATGCTGTCCGCCTCTCTAAGCCCCGACCTCGCCAGCTTCGCCGCTGGCTTCATCGCGCCGCTCACATTCAACGAAGCCCTCGGCCTCACGCTGCAACGCCGACTGATTGATTCACTCGCCACGCTCGTACCGGCTGCCCTCATCGGCCTCACCGTTGGTCTCAGTGTCGCCGCGCTGCGCGCGCTCCCCTCTCCCAGCGGGAGAGGGGCCGGGGGTGAGGGCGAGCCGCAATCCCTAATCCCTAATCCCTCCCTCCTTTTCACCCTCCTCCTCGCTCTCACCGGCGCGCTGCTCCTGCTCGGCCCTGAGTTCGTCTACCTGCGCGACAACTTCGGCACGCGGATGAACACCATCTTCAAATTCTACTTTCAGGTGTGGGTGTTGTGGGGCTTGGCGGGCGCGTTCGGCGTGTGGTATATCGCTCAGCACGCGCGACCTGTGGTCAGGGGACTCGTCACCGGCCTCGTTGGCGTGGCGATTGCGGCCAGCCTCGTGTATACGTGGGCGGCGACGTACAGTAAAACCAATCACTTCGCCGGCCCGCCGACACTCGACGGCATGGCCTACTTCGCGCAGCAGTATCCCGACGATTGGGCCGCCATCGAATGGCTGAATGCCAATGTGCGCGAACCGGCCGTCATTGCCGAAGGGATCGGCGGGCAATACTGGATCGAGGGGCGCTTCAGCCGCATCTCGATGGCCACCGGCCTGCCAACCGTAATGGGCTGGCCGGGGCACGAGGGCCAGTGGCGCGGCAACTATTTCGGCAAGGTCGGTGAGCGTGAAGGCGCGATCCAGCAACTGTATCAAACGCGCGATGCGGCCAGCGCGCTGGCGATGATGAAGACGTATGGCATTGACTATCTGGTGTTGAGCGACCTTGAGCGCCAGAAGTACGGCCAGCTCAACCCGGCAAGGTTCGAGCAATTCATGCGACCAATATTTCAATCCGGCAGCCTGACGATCTATCAGCGCGCGGATGGAGGGCAGTGATGGTGGATGAAAGCCAACTGATGAATGATGAAAGCCAGCGCGTCTACGATGACCCGCCATCGGCTGCCATCCGTCGCGAGTCACTCCTTACCGTCGAGACCGCGCTCTACCTCACGTTCTTCGCGCTGGCGGCGGCGTTGCGCTTCCTCAATCTCAGCCTGCACCCGCTCAACGACCCCGAAGCGCGCGAGGCGTTGAGCGTCCTGCACTTCCTGCGCGGCGAGCTGGGGCCATTGCCCGCCAGCCCGGTCTATTTCTTCTTCACTTATTTTGGATTTTTGGTGCTGGGGCCAGAGACCTTCATCGCTCGTTTCGTGCCCGCGCTGGCCGGCTCGTTGATTGTGCTCACGCCGTGGCCGTTCCGCGATGTGTTGGGCCGAGGGTCGGCGCTGGTCACTTCGGCATTACTGACGATTTCGAGCGGCCTCATCGCCGCCTCGCGGGGTGTGGATGGGACGTTGATCGTGGTGCTGGCGCTGAGTGTCTGTCTCGCATTGCTGCTCGACGTGGCACGTAGCAGTGAGAGCAATGCCGCGCTCCTCGGTGCGGCCGTGGCGTTGGGCGTGGCCTTGACGGGTGGCGCGGCGTTCTTCACCGGTGCGTTGTTGTTGGCGCTGACACTCGGTCTGTTCGCGCGCGTGCACTACGGCGAAACGTTGAGCGCCATTGCCGAACGCGTGTGGGCGGAACGCTGGGCGGTGCTGGGCACGGTCGCGCTGACCGTCGTCGTCGTCAGCACCGTGGGCGTGGTGTATCGCGCTGGCCTCGGCGCATTGGGCAACAGCGCGGTGAACTGGCTGCAGGGCTTTGGCCTCAACGCCGAGGGCCGCTCGGTCTTTGTCATTCCCGTTTTCCTGATTGCCTACGAGCCGCTGCTGCTGATCTTCGGCCTCATCGGCGCGGTGCGCGCATTCCGCCGCGCTCTGGGCGCGGGGCAAAACGTCCCCGCGCAAACGGTGGCCGCCTTCGGTGTGCTGGCTTTCATGTTCGTGGTCGCGTATTCAGGGCGGGCGATTGTAGATAGTGTGTGGCTGATCCTGCCGCTGGCGGTACTGGCCGGGTCAGCGATTGCAGAATTGGTGGAAGCAAACGCCACGCGCGAGGACTGGCCGCTGGCCGGCGCGCTGATTGCGGTGCTCGTTATCATCCTCGGCTTTGCGTCGATCAAACTTTTACAATTCGGCGAAGCGGTACGGCTCAATCCCGCGCTATTGGAAACGCTGCCGGGCGCTGGGCTGATTGCGAACGCGCCTGGGCTGATCCTCGCGGTGTTGGCGATACTGGTCGCGGTGCTCGTGATCTATCTCTTCGCGGTGGGCTGGTCAGCGCGCGCGGCCCGCCTCGGCGCGACGCTGACGGGCGTGGCGGTGTTGGCCTTCGTCACACTCGGCGCAGGCTGGGGGCTGACGCAGTTGCGGCCCACCGAGCCGGTGGAGCTATGGTGGGAGCGGCCCGCCTCCGATGACCTGTACCGCCTCGAGGAAACGCTGATGCGGATCTCGGATATGGCGGTGGGGCAGGAGCGCGAGATTGATGTGACGGTGCAGGCCGAGCCGGACGGCGCGCTGGCGTGGGCGCTACGCAATTTTTCAAAAGCCACACTCGTGGATGACGCGAGCGCCTTCATCACCAGTCGCGTTGTTATCACGCCGAAGGAGCAGGACAACCCGGAACTCGGCCAGGCCTACGCCGGGCAAGGCTTCGACCTGTATCGCTACTGGTTTCCGGAGAACCTTTTCCTCAATGAGCAACTCGATTGGCTGGCTTTTCGGCGCGCACCAACCCAGGCGCAACAGATCATCCTGTGGGTGCGGCAAGATGTGCAGCAACTCGACTCGGCGACTCCATAAAGGATGAAGGCGGAATGTTGGCTGCCGATCTTCACCCGTCATCCTTCCGTCTTCATCCTGATGCTTCCTTCCATCATCGCCATTGACGGCCCCGTGGCTTCCGGCAAATCGTCGGTCGGCAAGCTACTGGCCGACAAGCTGGGCTATTTGTTTTTCGATACCGGTGTGATGTACCGCGCGCTGACCTATCTCGCTTTGCGCGACGGCGTGTCGCTTGACGATGACGCCGCGCTGGCGTTGTATACGGTGCGCGCGCACATCGACGTGCAGCCTCCGACGGTGGAGGATGGCCGCGATTGCACCGTGCTCACCGAGGGCGAGGAAGACATCACGTGGGAGCTGCGGTCAAAACACGTGGAGGACAACGTCTCGCGCGTAGCCGCCGTGCCCGAGGTGCGCCGCACCCTCACCGGGCAAATGCGGAAGGTGGGGCTGCGCGGGCGGGTGGTGATGGTGGGTCGCGACGTGGGCACTGTCATCGTGCCGGAAGCCGATTGCAAGATTTATCTGACCGCTTCGGTGGAAACTCGCGCCCGCCGCCGCGCCGAAGACGATCAAGGCAGCGGCAGCGAGCCGCGTTCATACGCTGAAATCCTCGCCAACCTGCGCGAGCGCGACCGGATCGACTCCTCGCGCGCGACCGCGCCACTCAAACCCGCCTCCGATGCCAGAGTCCTCGACACCACCGACCTCAGCCTTCCCGAAGTCGTCGCCGCCATCGCACAGCGCCTTACTTGTTAACTTCGTGTGCTACACTTGTAGAAGAAAACTTAACCGCAAAGATGCAGAGTACGCTAAGTTTTCTTTGCGCCCTTTGCGTCTTCGCGGTGAAATGTTTGTAATGAACCGCGAAGATTCTGCTCTTCGTCCGCTGCACACGCGCCGCCCGGCCTACGACCACGCCGCCCACGAAGGCACGCGCCGCGTGTTACGCTGGCTGATCAACCACATCGGCTGGCGCTTTCTGGCCCGCGTCGATACGAGCCGCATCACCGGCCTCGAACACCTGCCCCGCACTGGGCCAGCCATCCTCATGATCAACCACATCGCCTTCCTCGACCCGGTGGTGGTGCTGGGCAACCTGCCGCGCAACGTCGTGCCGTTGGCGAAAGCCGAAGTGCACAACTTGCCGATCTGGGGCTTCTTCACCCGGCTGTGGGATGTGATCCCGGTGCATCGCGGCGAACTGGATCGCAAGGCGCTCGAACACTCGCTGGCAGTGCTGGCAGCGGGCGAGGTGATTTTGATTGCGCCGGAAGCGCATCGGCACGCGGCGATGGAGCAGGCGCGTGAGGGCGTGGCTTACCTCGCGCACAAGAGCGGCGCGCCGGTGGTGCCGGTGGCCGTGTTCTCTACGCCCGGTTACCCCACGCTCGTCGGGCCGTGGAACGCCCACAAGCCCGGCGCGTACTTCCATCTGGGCAAGCCGTTTCGATACAAACCTGTCACTGGCCGTCTGCCGCGCGAACGGCTACGATTGATGACGGATGAAGCCATGTATGTCCTCGCGCGGATGCTGCCCGAACAACGGCGCGGCTACTATTCGGATTTATCGAAGGCGACGACCACAACGATTGAGTTCTTGTAGAGACGACCCGCTAAGCGAAGCGACGTCGTCTCCCGATGGCCGTCTGTACCGGCCTAGTCACGAAAGGAGCATCTCATGGCCGAAAGCGTTTACAAAGTGATTGAGCTGGTTGGGTCCAGCAGCGAGTCGTGGGAGAAGGCGGCGGCGGCGGCCGTGGCGCTGGCCTCCAAATCCTTGCGCGATCTGCGTATTGCCGAGGTTGTCCAACTCGACATGCAGATTGACGAGGGCAAGGTTGTCGCGTACCGCGCCAAACTGAAAGTCTCCTTCAAGTATCACGACAAAGAGTAACGTGCCGCACATGGTGCGGCGATGCCAGACTCCATGAGCCTTCAAGGCTCATGGAGTCCACCGGGGGATCACTCGCATTCAACGCGCCCGCGTTGGGGTCGTTGACTTCGCGCCTACAACTCCTACAACCTAAACAACCAAATTGCCGGTCCGACGGGCACTCTTCTTGCACTGCCTCGTCTTGCGCCTGCGCCCAGTTGCGAGTGTTCCGGACACTCGCGCAAGGCGGCCCTTTGTCACAGGCGCTGGCTTTCGGGCGCGGCCACACGGCAGCGTCCACAGGAGAATCCCGTATGCCACGCAATTTTTGGTTCAGTCTCCTTTTTATCGGCCTGAGCGTCGCCGCGTTCGGTGCGGTCCGCACCGCCTTGCCAGCGCAAGCCTCGGTCCCCGCGGCGCAACCGCGCGTCGGCCCGGCGAGCGGTGCCGCCGAAGTCTGGAAGCTCGGCCTCACGGTGGATGGTTCGGCCAACTACGCCAACGCGGCCGGCCGGTTGGCCAGCCCGCTGGCGGCCTTCCGTTCCAACGCCGCCGTCACCGATGTGTACTTCGCCTTCCCTCCGCCGGCAACTGCCAAAACCGTGCAATCGGCGCAAATGCTGATCGCTCAGCGCACCGGCAGCTATTCCGGCAACGCCACGTTGAACTTGCAGGTCTTCACCCTCAGCGGCACACTGCAACGCACTGTCTCCGCGGCGAGTGTGGATTTGGAGAGCGCGACGGCCGGTTCATGGATCACGCTGTCGCTCTCCGGCACGCCGGCCAATTTGCAGATTGGTTCCGGCGAGTATCTGGCGTTTCGGATGACTCTCAGCGGCAGCGCGGGCGATGATCTGGACGTGCGCCCGATGTTCGAAGTCGTCGTACAGTAGCGAGGTGCCCGCGATGAAGCGCATACTCCTCGCTCTCACCTGTGCGTGGTCGTTGATCTTAAATGGCTCGGGTGCGCTAGCGTTCGGCCTGCTGCCGGCTGTCGCGGCCAGTTCGACGCAGAACACGCTGGCTTCACTGCCCGCCGGCGAAGCCTGGCGCTGGTCGGTGACGGTGGATGGGTCAGCCACTCACAGCGCGTTGCTCGGTCGCGGCGTCAGCAATGTCGCTCATTTTCAATCGGCCCGCGCCGCCGATACGTACGCGGTTTTTCCGCCGCTGGCCACCCCACGGCAGGTGACCTCGGCCTACGTCTATCTGCTCAGCCGGTCGGGCACTTCCGGCGCAGCCGCGCCATTGGCGCTCGAAGTATTGAACGCCGATGGCGCCGTCGCGTACAACCTCTCCACCGCCACGCTCGATTTGGAGACCGCGACCACCGGAACGTGGCTGCCGATGTCGCTCACCTCGGGCGTGAATCTTCTGCCGGGACAACACGTTGTGCTGCACGGGCAAATGACCAATGCCGGAACACTGAATGTGCTGGTGTTGTTCGAAGTCAACGCCCAACCCGGCTTCTACCGCACACATCTGCCCTTGCTCCGCAAATAGGAAAACGACCATGTTCAATCGCCCCATTCGACTACTCATCCTTGCGCTGGCGCTGACGCTGTTCAGCGTGAACGGAGCGCCGCTGCTGGCACAGGAAAGTTCGCCCCGCTCTGTCGTGGCGCTCACCACCTCGGCTTCGGCCGTGACGTGGCAAACCTCCGCTGCGTATGCGCGCGCCGTACTGACCGTTGCACTGCCCGGCGGCGAAGTGCTGCGCCGCGAGTTCATCGCCGGCGAACCGATCAAGTTCGCGTTGACTGACAGTGTCGGCGATGGGCTGTATCAATATCAACTGGTGCTGCTGCCACAACTCAGCGCCGAGGAGGTGGCTGCCGCCCGCGCCGCCCGTGAGTCGGGCACGGTTGGCCCAGCCATCCGCACGCTCGTGCAGAGCGGCGCCTTTCGCCTCGAGGCGGGTAAGGCCATCGTGCCCGGTGCAGAAGAAAGTGCGCCCGCGCGTTCTGCGCCTCAGTCTGGCGAGGACTTGGTGCAGCCGCAGGACCAGGTCATCGCCGATGATTTGATCGTGCAGGGCAGCGGCTGCTTTGGCTTTGACTGCGTCGATAACGAGAGCTTTGGCTTCGATACGATCCGCCTCAAGGAAAACAATACTCGCATCGGTTTTGACGATACCTCAGCCTCCGCCGGGTTCCCGGCGCGCGATTGGCAGATCGTCGCCAACGACAGCGCCAGCGGCGGCGCGGACTATCTGGGCTTCTTGGATGTCACCTCCGGGTTTATGCCCTTTCGCGTTACCGGTGCGGCACCCAACAACTCGCTGTTTGTCTCGTCAACCGGCCGCATCGGTCTGCGCACCAGCACGCCGGTGCTGGATGTCCACATGGCGACGGGCAACACCCCCGCCATTCGCTTCGAGCAGGATGCGACCGGCGGGTTCACGGCGCAGACGTGGGATGTGGCCGGCAACGAGGCCAACTTCTTCGTGCGCGATATCACCGGCGGTTCGCGCTTACCCTTCCGCATCCGCCCCGGCGCGCCGACGAGCAGCATTGACATCGCGGCCAGCGGCAACGTCGGCATCGGCACGGCCAGCCCGCAGGCCAAATTGCATGTCGCCGGCAACGTGCTGGTGCAGGGCGTCGTCACCGAGTTTTCGGATGTGAACGCCAAAGAAAATCTGGCGGCAGTGGATGGGGCTGCCGTACTCGACCAGTTGATGAGCGTGCCGGTATACAGGTGGAATTACAAGAATGACGCCGGCGACCTGCAACACATGGGGCCGATGGCGCAGGCCTTCTACGCCGAATTTCAGTTGGGCACGGATGATAAACACATCGCCGCGCTTGACCTGAACGGCGCGTTGCTTGCCGCCACGCAGGAATTGAACCGCGAGATGCAGGCCAAGGACCGCGCGCTGGCTGACCTGCAAGCGCAGAACGCCGACCTGCAGGCGCAAATGCGATTGCTGCAACAGCAACTCAAACTACTCGAAGCGCGCCTCAACGCCCTCGCGCGGCCGTAGTTAAGCGCAGCCGTAGTCAAGCGCGGCACGTTTTCATATGACACGAGCCTTCAGTCCTTGGGCTGAAGGCTCGTTGCTTTTCTCAGCCCGAACAACGCTACAATTGAGCGCGATGTCTGACCTTGCTTTTCACGAAACCGAACTGAAAACATACGCCGGCGTCATTCAATCCGTCGCGCCACGCTCGCTGGCAGCTGAGATGGGTTTGCAACCCGGTGATGAAGTGCTGGCCGTCAACGGCCACACTGTCGCAGATGTGATTGACGTGCAGTTCTACGCCGCCGAGGACGAAGTCGAGATTGAGTACCGGCGCGCTGGCAATCTAAAATCTGCAATCCAAAATCGAAAATCCAACCAGCCGCTCGGCCTTGAATTCCAGCATCCCACCTTCGACATCGACATCCGCCGCTGCAACAACCTGTGCCCGTTTTGCTTTGTGTTGCAGACCGCGCCGCGCATGCGCCGCACACTGTACATCAAAGACGACGACTATCGGTATTCATTTCTGTACGGCCACTACGTGACGCTCACGAACTTGAGCGACC
>JBQTJD010000898.1:0-2263 GCA_052387475.1 Anaerolineales bacterium
GCGAACAACGCGCCGCAGATGAAGTCATCGCCCGCCGGGGTGAGGCCGCCGCCGAGGCCGGCCAGAGCGTTGACGCCTTCAACGCAGCGAGGCAATGAGTGAGAGTGTAGTCCCTCAATCAGCGCCAGCGCCCCGCGCCGAGCGCGGTCGAATGTGGGGTTTGACTCGGCGTCATCGAAAACGGCCAGCAAACTGCCGGGCTTGCCGAGGGTGAGCGTCACTTCCGCGAGGGAGGCGAGCCGCGCGGGGTCGGCGGCCAGCGCGCGGGAAACCGCCTCCCAATCGGGCACCGGATTCCACAGGGTCGCCCCGCCGGTGAGGATACGCAGCCGCCCAATACGCAGTTCGTCGCCCATCACGCTGACCGAGTCCGCCGGAGAGACCTCCCCAAAATCCTTCACAGCCACTTGTAGCGCGAACGGAGTCATGGCGCGCGCGGCAGTGACGAGGGCCAGCACCTCGCCGCGCTCGTTGACGAGGTTGCACGCGCGCTCGAAGACGTTGAGGACGCGGGCACGTTGGGTGTTCGCGAGCCAGGCACGCGCGGCGGGGGTGAGGATAATAACGAAGCGTTCGGTCATTGCATGTCGGTAGAGACGGCCCGGTCTAAGCGCAGCGACGCAGTCTCCATCGTGCGGCTCACGAAATCCGCGAGCGAAGTCGATTCGCGGCGGAGCAGCCAGCGCAATACGTTCGGGTTGCCGCATAGGCCGAAGCGCTCGTAATACAGGAACATCGCTTTGAGGGTGGCGATGACGTAATCGTTCAAGCCAGCGACACCGGCGGTGCGTTCCCACTCATCGAGTGGCGTCGCTTCCGCGCGCACGGGGCGGTGTAATTGAAGGCTGATGACTTCGGCGACTTGTGTTTGCGAGAGCGGCTCGGTGCCGCACACCTCATACGTGGCATTGAAATGGCCCGACTCGGTGAGGGCGATAGCGGCGGCCTCAGCAACATCGTTCACATCTACGAGGCTGAGGCGAGTGGCAACGGAATATGGATTGCGCAACACGCCTTCCTCAACAATGTTCTTCCACGAGGCGAGCAGATTCTGCATGTAGGCAGTGGGTTGCAAAATGGTGAACGGCATGCCCGACTGCATCAGCCATTCCTCAACCTGCAACTTGGCCCAATGGTGGGGCATCGCTTGCGTTTGTGGATGCAGCACTGAATGCAGAACGAAATGCTGCACACCTTCAGCTTTAGCCGCCTCAATCACCCCTTGCCCGATCTTGATTTCGTCACGGCTCATGTTGGGACAGATATGATAGATAGCGCGTACGCCCCGCATCGCTTGCGACAGCGTCGCCGCATCATCGAATTCACCGACGACTGTTTCGCCCGCGCCCGCCGCAGTGACCGCCGGTATCCTCGCTTCACTGCGCACGAGTGCGCGTATATTCTGGCCTTTGGCCGCCAGTGCGCCGATGATCGCCCTGCCCGTTTTGCCCGCCGCGCTGGTGACTAAAACCATAGAGAATTGGAGGAGTGGAGAATTCTCCACTCCTCTAATCTCCCTTCGCTTGTTGCACCAGTTCCCAAATCCTCTTCGGGCTGAGCGGGATTTCGCGAATTTCGAGGCCGGGGAGGTTGAGCGCGTCCTCGACGGCTTGCGCAAATAGCGGGCCGACGGGGATGGCGCCGGCCTCGCCCGCGCCCTTCACGCCGAGCGGGTTGAGGGGCGAGGGCGTCTCCTGATGCCCCACTTCCATGCGCGGCACGTCGAGCGCAGTCGGCAACAAATAATCCATGAACGAGGCGTTGAGCAGTTGGCCGTTCTCGTCGTAAATGAGTTGCTCAAAGAAGGCGTTGCCGAGGCCCTGCGCCACACCGCCGTGCACCTGCGCCTCGAGGATCATCGGGTTGATGACCTTGCCGCAGTCGTGGACGACGACGTACTTTTTCACCTCGACCATCATCGTCTCCGGGTCAATCTCGAGGATCATGGCGTGCGCGCCGTTGGCCGTCGCCCCGCGCTACTGGCCAATATAGTTTGCTTCCTCCAGCGCCGGCTCAGTGCCGGGCTTCACTGCGCCGCGTGTGGGGTTGGCCTTCTTCGCCAACTCGCCGATCTTGATGGTCTTGGCCGGCACACCCTTCACCCGTACTTCGCCGTCGGCCATCTCCAAATCTTCGTCCGCGCATTCGAAGTGTTCGGCAGCCAGTTTCAGCGCTTTGCCCCGCACGACCTTGGCCGCCTCATTGACGGCGTTGCCGGCGACCACCGCGCCGCGACTGGCGAACGTGCCCGCGCCCCAATAAA
>JBQTJD010000899.1:0-4601 GCA_052387475.1 Anaerolineales bacterium
TTCAAGCATCGCGCGGTCGTCCCGGCCATTCAGCCCGGCCTAACACGGGCTTCCAGGCGACGCTGCGCCACGCGGCCCAGCAAGGCCTGGGCCGTTCGGCTCGCGCGCCTGAAGCCTGACGTTAGGCGCTTTTGTAATCGGAGTAACCGAGGTAATCTTCTAATACCAGCGTGCGGCAACGCGATAAGGTGCTGTCTTGCTACTCCAAAGCGCAGGCGGCCTTTGCCATCACCGGGAACCAGATGGAGGCAGCTGTTGAGAGGTGATGATTGCGCTTCAGGGTAAAAGGAGGTGGTAATGCCACACATACATTCCAGATAGATTCACGCGCAGAGAAACCCACGGAAGCCCTCAAACCATGTTTGGCGTAGCACGTAAAGGAGAATACCATGCACTACGGCACAGTTACGGTGACTACTACACCGGGAAAGCGTTTAGCGGCCATCGAACACCTTAAGAAGCTGGCGAAATTGTCTAGCGAGAAGTACGGTGTCCCCACCGAGGTTCTGGGAAACGGGACCGGCCTGATCTACAAATGCCATATCGTCTCCAAGTACCAGACTATGACGCAATTGGACGAAACCAACAAGAAGCTTCTTGCCGATCCCGCGTTCGGTGAATGGTTTACGGCATCGGAAGGTTTGATACAGTGGCAAGATGCCCGGAACGACTTATTCGAGGTGTTCGATTAACTCCAGAAGCCCTTGGCGCGGAGATCAAGGCCGGGGAATAGACCGTTGTGTGATTGCCTCGGCCGCAAGTTGATCACTGTTCATGAGTGCCCCTCGCATGAGGGGCACACCCATCCCATAAGGAGACTCACATGCCAAAGTATCTGCTTCAAGCCAACTATGTCGGTGACGGCATCAAAGGGCTTCTCAAAGAAGGCGGCACAAGCCGGCGCGCCGCTGCCGAGAAGGCGGTCAAATCGCTCGGCGGCACCTTGGAAGCCTTTTACTATGCCTTTGGCGAAACCGATGCCTACGTGATTGCCGAGGTACCCGACAACGCCAGCATGGCAGCCATTGCCCTGACGGTCAGTGCCAGCGGCGCCGTCACAGTCAAAACGACCGTCTTGCTGACCCCGGAAGAGGTGGATGAGGCGTCGAAGAAGACGATCAGTTATCGCCCGCCGGGGCAGTAAAGGGTAGCGAGTTAACGCTGACTTGCCGCTGAGGTCGGGGGTGAAGTAAGTGCAAAGGGTGACTGAGGCGCTGTGCGTGGGAATCGCAGTCAACGCCGAATGGCGCTCGTTTACGTTCAAGGCTTGACGGCTTGCACGCCTGATGCGAAACGTTGGGCGGCTACGAAATGTTTACTGGCTTCGTAAGCGAGGTACGCCAGCATGACAGACAACACCGCAGACTGGTCGTGGGTTCCGCAACGCGAGTGGGAGTGGCAGGAAGGCACAATGCTGTGTGGCGTTCACACGCATGAAGGTCAGCTCGTGTGGTGGAGTCGTCCGTTTGGCCCCACCGGCTATATGTTTGAGAACGCCGCGGTGCAGGCCTTTCCTGACTTTCTCGCGTCCGGCCCTCGCGTGTCGGCTCCAACTCAGGTGGTCGATAAGTTGTCGGCTCTCTTACAGCGGTTGCGGACGGGCTAGGCTCCAGCGCTATGGCCCTTCCCTATTCGACGATTAGCGATGTCCTCGCCCAGATGGATCAGGTCATCGCCAAATGCATTCAACGGCGCAGCAAACTCGGCTATTTCGCCGTGCTGTACCGCCACGTGACGTTGCGCGTGCGGTTGACCGCTTCGCGCACACCGGCCCGCGCCAAGTTCAAGGACACCCGCGCTCGCGGCAACTAATGCGGAACGTTAGCCGCCTTAAGCTTGGCTTGACAATCAGCAACCTTGCAACCATGATGGTTCCATCTCGCAACTTTAGAGCGAAAGCGCCCATGCCCACTTTCACAGTCAAAAACATTCCCCCCGATCTATACGATCTCCTCAAAGAGTCCGCCGCAGCCAATCGTCGCAGCCTCAACAGCGAAATCATCACCCATATCGAGCGCGGGGTGCGGGGCCGCAAGGTTGACCCCGAAGCCTTGCTCATACGCGCACGCGAAATGCGTCAGAAAACCAAGCGGCACCCATTTTCGATACGGAGTTCAGATCACTCTAAGCCCGCGCCGTGACCGCTTCCACCCTGCCCTATTCGACGATTGGCGATGTCCTTGCGCAGATGGATCAGGTCATTGCCCAGTGCATTCAACGGCGCAGCAAACTCGGCTATTTCGCCGTGCTTTACCGCAACGTGACGTTGCGCGTGCAGCAGGGTATCGCCGCCGGCCGGTTCGAAAATGGAGCACGGCTCGAACGACTCGACGTGCTCTTTGCACAGCGCTATTTACAGGCCATCGAGCAGCTCTGGCGGGGTGAGGCCCCGACCCGGAGTTGGGCCGTCGCCTTCGAGGCCGCCCGGTTCTGGCCGCCCATCATCCTGCAACATTTGGTTTTGGGGATGAACGCGCACATCAATCTCGATCTGGCGATTGCCGCCGCGCAAGTTTCGCCGGGGAGTGAACTGCCCGATCTGAAACGCGACTTTGACGAGATCAGCCAACTGCTGATCGAGATGATCCTGGAAGTGCAGACTCGAGTCGAACGGGTCTCGCCGTGGTTCCGGTTATTGGATCGTGTGGGCGGGCGGACGGACGAACAGCTGTGCGCGTTTGCCTTGCAGGTGGCCCGGCGGCGGGCCTGGCAAGTGGCCGAGCAATTGGCGCTGGCCCCACCCGAAGCGCGTGAGCGAGCGATTGCCGTGCACGATCAACTCGTGGCGGGGCTGGGCCGTGGGCTCTTCTTCCCCAGTTTCCGGTTGGGGTCAACCCATATGCTCATTCGGCTGCGCGAGGTGGATGACGTGCCACGGGTCATCGAGGCCCTACGCGGGTGACGCGCACCGGTGGGCCGCCTCGCGTCCAATTCATGTCGCCCCGAGCGCAAACGCGCGGTCATTGACTTGCCCAATCGGTTTCGCGCGAAGGGCCTCTTCCAATCACAGCAGGGTGTGTGCAAAGTCGGTAACAGACCCGGCAATTCGCCCTCACCCCGCGCAACATGAGTTGCGCCGCCCTCTCCGGCTGGGAGAGGGAGAAACGCCCGACATTTTCGAGATCATCCCCTTCTCCCAGCGGGAGAGTCGCTGCGCTTACGGGGGAGGGGATGAGGGAGAGCCGAGCGACTTTGCACACGCCGTGCCAATTACAGTGAGGCCCTGCGCGCGAGCAGACCCGTAGAATGTACAGGCAACGCGTACGCGCTCAGGGCGACATTGTGGGCATGGAGTTAACTCAACTGTATAACTCTTAATCCAGTGCCCGCCGGCGGTGGCACTCCCAGCCAAAACAAGTGTAGAATTCCGAAACTCAATTGGGCCGTGAGGTCACGGCTCGTTTGACCCCATGCTCATTTGCGCGTAAGTGATGATGACTCAGACCAGCCCGGAACCGCAACCCGCGCCTAAGCCCGAGAGCGGCGACCTCAATCTCCATGCCACCGGTGACGTGACCGTTGGAGGGAATGTGGTGGGCCGCGACATGGTCACGGTCAATAACACTGTCACGCTCACGTTGTCCGGCGACCTGTTGGTCCAACTCGAACAGATCAAGGTTCTCTCCACTGAGCTGACGAAGACCACGGCGGGCAAGAGCGCATCGCCGCCACCGGCGCCGATGAAATCTACCGAGGCGATCAAAAGCGTGGATACCGCGTTGGAGCTGTTGCAACGCTCCGAGCAGGCTGGAGCGCCGGCGCAGGAACTGCAATCCGGCGGGCTTCAAATTTCGCGCGTGGAGCTTTTGCTCAAGAAAGCGGTCTTGCTCGAGGTAGAGGCGAACGAGATTCTGTTTGACGCCTTTCTACAGGCCGGGAATCAGACGAACGAGGCCGGCGAACGGATGCTGCCCGACGGCTACGACGATGCGCCCCGGCTGACCAAACTCCGTGAGGCCGAGGTACTCTTGCGCGACGTGAATCAACTTGACCCTGCCAACACCGAAGTGCTCGCTCGCCTGGCTCTGATCGTAAGCGAAATTTCACCGGATAACGTGGCAGAACCTTTGAAACTCCTCAATCGCGTTCAGCAATTAATCAGCGCGCCGAGGGATGATGTGGAGAAGTTCCGGCTGGCGCAGGCGACATATTTCCTGGCGATCAATCAGGACCCGCTGGACGAAGCCGGCTTGCAGGAGGCCCGCGCGATGTTTATGGACCTGGGACGACTTGAGTGGGTGGCCTATGCGGATGAGGATATGGCGACAGCTGGGGGCGGCGCAGATTTTGACCCGCACGGCCCGTGGGTGATCCAGATCAATGATAAGGCCGAGACGGTCATCGGGGTTGAGTTGCTGGAAAATGGTCAATGCCAGGGCCGGCAGGAGAGCAAGTCCAAATCAAAATCAAAGAAAGGCTCCAGCGCGCTCTTCTCGGGAGAGTGGGGCTATGATCTTGCGCAACATATCCTCGCCATCGAGGGCAAATTTGAGACGGGACGTCCCTTCAACCTGACGATTCAGCTCCAAAACCAGAACGAGAATGGCATTTACGCGTTCGATGAAAAGGGCAAAGAGTATTTGCTCAATCGCCCGTGACCC
>JBQTJD010000900.1:0-3630 GCA_052387475.1 Anaerolineales bacterium
CATTTGTATGCAACATGAACACACTGAGCGCCGAAGACCGGCAACGGCATGAAACTGTATTCGGTAAACTGCGCGCGTCGCTGATTGAGTTGGCTGAACTGCCGAGCGGTTACGCCTTTCATCTGCCACCGGATCAGTCTCACATTCTGCTAGCGGCGGAGTTCATCACGCGCGAGCGGGAGTGCTGCCCGTTTCTCAGCTTCGCCGTGCACGTCGAACCGGAGGGGCAACCGATGGCGCTGCACCTGACCGGGCCAGAGGGCGTCAAGCCGTTTCTGCGCGAAGAGCTTGGCCTTGGATGACATGACCCCTGAGATTTCTTTTCGCAACGCCACTGTCGCCGATTGGCCGCACGTCGCGACGCTCTTGACAAGCGCGCATCTGCCGCTCGATGGCGCGCAAAGTCATCTGCACGATTTTGTGCTGGCGCTGTGTGATGAAGAGTTGATCGGATGCGCGGGGTTGGAGCGATACGGCGAGGCGGCGCTGTTGCGTTCGGTGGCGGTGCGGGAGAGCGAGCGCGGCACGGGATTAGGGCAACGCTTGGTGAACGCGGCGCTCGAACGCGTCCGCGCCGGCGGAATACGCTGCGTGGTGCTGCTCACCGAAACCGCGCGCGACTACTTTCCGCGCTTCGGCTTCCGCGCCATCCCGCGCACCGATGCGCCCGAGGCGGTGAAAGCGTCCATCGAATTCACGAGCGCGTGCCCCGACTCGGCGACGGTGATGATGTTGACGTTGTAGGGGCAACCCTTGCGGTCGCCCCTACAAACGACCAGAATGAAAGGAGGTGAAAACGATGCACTGGCTGATGAATGACCCCGATTGCTGCGGCGATGACAATTGCTGTGGCGCGGGCGGCGGCTGTTGCGGAGGCTAACCCGCGACGCTACTCCGAGAGGACTGCAGCCTCTCGGAACGCGTCAGCCGCCTTTTCCTTTCTTCCTTCGTTTCCCTTAGCAAGCAAACTCCCGGATCAAATGCCTGATGAAGCGCTGGTCCTGCCAGTAATCGTCGAGGCGGATGTTTTCGTTGAGCACGTCAGTCTGTGAGGCCTCCCACCTACATTGGCGCAGCCTTGCTTTTCGTCTACAATTTTGAGCATGGTCGTCTCAACCAGTGTGTTGTCACCCCAACAACAATTGAACCTGATTGTCCAGCGCATTGTGGATGCTTACGGGCCGGATCAAATCATCCTCTACGGCTCCTATGCCTATGGTGATCCCGGCCCAGACAGCGACTTCGACCTGCTCATCATCAAAGAAACGGCGGAGCCGCCGCGTGATCGGCGCTTCGCGGTGCGTAAGGCTATCTGGCCCCTGCCTACAACTATCTCAGCCGAGCCGCTCGTCGTCACTGAGGCAGAACTTAATCACAGGCTGAAGATCGGTGACCAGTTCTTTCAGGAAATAGTGAACCGGGGAAAGTCTCTGTATGGCCGCAGGTGAATCGCTCGTTCCCACCGAATGGTACCAACTCGCCGATCGCGATCTGATTGCCGCCAGAGCACTACTCGACAATCATGCTGATGTGCTGGCTGTATCCGGCATGTTACTTCAGCAAGCTATCGAGAAATACCTCAAAGGTTATCTTCTTTCAAAAGGTTGGCGGCTGGTGAGGACGCATGACCTCGGCCAATTACTAAAGTCATTGATCGGATACGAAGCCGATTTTAACGAATTTGAAGAGACGTGTTTGCGGATAACGGATTATTATTTTGAGAATCGCTACCCGCTTCAAATGATGACCCCTGTCGTCCGCGCTGACCTGACAAGACTCTTCGCCGAAGCTGAAGTGCTAATCGCTCGTATTCAAAGTCGGGCGGCTCAATCTTAATGAAAGACCGAGGGGGACAGCGTGATTGCGGATGCCGCTATGCCCTCGATCAACGCGATTCAGTTGTCCGCAAACTCCAGTATCAGATGCCCGATGAACCGCTGGCACTGCCAGTAATCGTCGAGGCGGATGTTTTCGTTGGGCGCGTGCGCGCGCGAGCCGGGATAGCCGGTGCCGGCGCACACCGCCGGAATCCCCAGCAGCGTCGAAAGCGGATACATCGGCCCGGAGCCGCCGCTGGTGGGGTCGAGCAACGGTTCGTGCCCATACACCGCCCGCGCCGCACGCACTGCGGCCTGCACAACTGCGGCGTCCGGTCGCGTACGGGCAGTGTGCTCGGCGCTGAAGCGCAGGATTTCGATATCGTCGAAGCCGCGCCGGTCGAGATGCGCGCGCAGCAAGTCGTAGATCAAATCAGGCGTGAGGTCCGGCACGAGGCGGAAATCGAGTTTGGCGCGTGCTTCCTTCGGCAGCACCGTTTTCGCGCCCTCGCCGGTATACCCGGCGTCCAGCCCGCAAATCGTCAGTGTCGGCTCGAAGCGCAGCGCGCGGCTGGCCGTGCGGTCATCCATCCCAAACAACCACTCCTTCGCCCCGAACAGGGCTTTGATTTTCTCCGACTCAAACGGCAGCGCATCCACCAACGCCAGGTCTTCGGCGCTGGGCGGCACGACATGCTGCCAGTAGTCCTCGAGCGTGATGCGCCCATCCGATGCACGCAGTGAACTGAGCGCCCACAGCAAGCGCCACGGCGCATTGGGCAGGAAAGGCGCGGTGCCCGAGTGTGCGTCCACGTCCATCATTTTCAAGCGCAGTTCGAAGTACGCGATGCCCTTGAGGCCGAGGGTGAGCGTGAATTGATCGCGCTCGTTCTTGCCACCGAACTCCCACAGACAGCCATCGGCTCTGAGCATGTCGGCGTGCTCGTGCGCGAAGGCGTCGAGGTTCGGGCTGCCGATCTCCTCTTCGCCCTCAATCACCCACTTGATCTTAAGCGGCAGCGGCCCCATCGTCGCCAGCCACGCTTCGATGGCCTGCATGCGGCACATCTGATCACCTTTGTTGTCGGACACCCCGCGCGCGAACAACTTGCCGTCACGGATGGTCGGCTCAAAGGCAGGCGAGTCCCACAGTTCCAACGGCTCGGGCGGCTGAACGTCGTAGTGGTCGTAGATCATCAGCGTGCGCGGCCCCTCGCCCAGTTCACCGTACACTACCGGGAAACCTTTAGTGGGGATGATCTGTACTTTGAAGCCACGCGCCTCCAATCGCTCTTTGCACAGCGCCGCCATCTCCGCCATGCCCACACCTTGCGCGGCCACACTGGGCTGGGCACAGTAGCGTTTGAGTTCATCGAGGAATGGCTCACGGTGCGAGTCGAGGTAAGCGTAAAATTTATCCATTCGGGAGGCTCCTTGTGGTGGGTACGATTGTAGCATTGGGCCTCAGCAAACAAAACGTCAACGACCGCCAACGCTGCGCGCGACGCGCAGTTTGCTACAATTGCGGCGTGACGTTTTCATCGAAAGATAGCTATGAGCACTGATCCCCTTCTCGGCAAGAAATTCGGGTCGTACGAGCTGGTGCAGTTGCTGGGCCGCGGCGGCATGGCGGCGGTCTATCGCGGCTTTCAATCGTCAATTGATCGCTCGGTGGCGGTGAAGGTTCTGCCGGCCGAACTGCTGTACGACCCCAACTTCGGCACGCGCTTCACCAACGAGGCGCGCACGCTGGCCAAGCTCAACCATCCCGCCATTTTGCCATTGTACGACTTCGGCGAGGCTAACGGTATGC
>JBQTJD010000901.1:0-10462 GCA_052387475.1 Anaerolineales bacterium
TGGAGGCGGTGCGCGCCGCGCCAAAGCTGCGCCCGCTGTTGCGCGTGTGGGAGTCGCCCGACTCCCCAGCCGAGGATGAATTGCCTGAGCTTCATTTGCTCGATGCCCTCGACGACCCCGACCCGTGGATGCGCGCGTGCGCGGCGCTAGCCGCGGGCGGCTCGCAGGACAAACAAGTGCGCGAGACGTTGGCCCGCCTCGAGCACTCCGACCCCGACGCGCTGGTGCGCGAAACGGCCACGACCCACAGTGGAGATTCAATGGACACGCTCGCCACCCTCCCAGTTATGGAACGCATCCTGCTGTTGCGCCGCGTGCCGCTGTTCGCCACGCTCTCGCCCGCCGATTTGAAGCAGGTAGCGGCCATCGCCAACGAACTGGCCTTTTCGGAAGGCGACCTCATCGCCGCGCAGGGCGAGCCGGGCGAGGAGATGTTCGTCATCATCGCCGGCGAGGTGGACGTGCACATGGACGGGCATTCCATCGCGCGGCGGGGTGCTGGCGATGTGGTGGGCGAGATGGCCGTCATCAGCCGCGAGCCGCGTATGGCGTCGCTCATCGCCACCGATGGGACGCGGCTGTTGTGCATTGACCGCAAAAGCTTCGAAGGCCTGCTGCGCGAACGCCCCGAGGCCGCGCTGGCCGTGATGCGCGTGCTATGCCAGCGATTGAAGGAAGCGAGGAAATGAGGATTAAGCGATGACCAAACCGATAATTTTGGTAATTGACGACGATCCCGTTGTGCTCAACGCCGTCGAGCGTGACCTGCGGCAGAAGTACGGCGCGCAGTATCGGATTACGAAAGTCAACCTTGCCTCAAGCGCCCTTGACTATCTCAAGCAAGTGCAGGCGCGTGGCGAGAGCGTCGCGCTCTTCGTGTGCGATCAGCGTATGCCGCAGATGACGGGCGTGAAATTCCTGGAACAGGCCCGCACGCTCTACCCTGAGGCCGGCAAGGTCCTGCTCACCGCTTACGCCGATACGGAGGCCGCCATCGCCGCCATCAATCGCGTCGGGCTGGATCATTACTTGATGAAGCCGTGGGATCCGCCCGAGGAGAAGCTTTATCCCGTCCTCGACGAATTGCTGGATGATTGGCAGGCTCGCACACAGGTCCCGGGCCGCCTGTCCTCCGACGGCATCCGTGTCGCGGGCACGCTCTGGTCGCTGGCCTCGCATCAGATCAAAGACTTCCTCGTCCGACACCAACTCCCGTATCAGTATCTGGATGTGGAAAGCGATCCCCGGGCGCGGGCGCTGGTGGAAGCGCAGTGCCAGGGCGAACTACGGATTCCGACTGTGTTCTTCCCGGATGGGACGGTGCTGATCGAACCGGCGCTGGCGCAGGTGGCCGAGAAGGCCGGCCTGCCGACCAAGGCGGCGATGAAGTTCTATGATTTCATCATCATCGGCGCCGGCCCAGCCGGTCTCTCGGCAGCGGTCTATGCCAGCAGCGAGGGGCTGGATTGCCTGCTCGTCGAACGGCACGCCCCTGGCGGACAGGCCGGCAGCAGCCCGAAGATCGAAAACTACCTCGGTTTCCCAACGGGCATCTCCGGCGGTGACCTCACCCGGCGCGCGATGACCCAGGCCCGCCGCCTCGGCGCGGAGATCGTCACCGCGCAGGCCGTCACTGGCATCCGTCTGCTCGACCTCTACAAGATTGTCACATTGGCGAGCGGGGCGGAGATCAGCAGCCACGCGTTGTTGCTCGCCACCGGCGCGTCGTTCAGTACGCTCAAGATGACGGGTGCAGCCGAATTGACCGGCAAGGGCATCTACTATGGCGCAGCGCACACCGAAGCCTACTACTATAAAGACCAAGCCGTCTTCGTCGTCGGCGGCGCGAACTCGGCGGCGCAGGGCGCGCTGTTCCTCAGCCGTTACGCGCGCCAGGTGACGATGCTGATCCGGGGCCCGGAACTCAGCTCCGCGCAGCATCTCGTCAACGCGCTAGTCGCAGACCCGAAGATCGAGATCCGCCTCAACACCGATTTGGTGGAGGCGCACGGTGTGGAAAAACTGGAGGGCCTGACAGTGCGCCAGACGGTGACGGGCGAGACTCAAACCCTGCCGGGCGAGGCGCTGTTCGTCTTCATCGGCGTCAAGCCGCAGAGCGAGTTGGTGGCGGGCTTGGCGCAACTCAGTCCGGATGGTTACGTGCTCACCGGGCAGGATGTGCTGGTGGGCGGACAGCGACCCGCCGGCGGACCGCTCTTCCGCGATCCGCTCCCGTTCGAGACCAGCGTGCCCGGCCTCTTCGCCGCCGGCGACGTGCGCTTCGGCACCATTCACCGCGTCGTCTCCGCCACGGCTGAGGGCGGCGCGGCTGTGGCGATGGCCCGGCAATACCTGAAAACGCTGTGAGATGAACGCGAAATGAACCGCGGGGACACGAAGCGCACAATTGCACGCGCCTCGCAGTGACATCTGCCGTCATTGCGAGCGAAGCGAAGCAATCTCCTTTGAGTGGAGACTGCTTCGGCGCAAATGCGCGCCTGGCAGTGACATCTGCTGTCATTGCGAGCGAAGCGGTCGTTCTGTGAACGCGCAATCTCCATGAGATCGCAGATGACAGGCCAGTATTACGTGTACATCATGACCAACAAATACCACACCGTGCTTTACACAGGCGTGACGAACGACTTAAAGAAACGTGTCTGGCAGCATAAGGAGAAATTACTTGAAGGATTCACGAAGCGATATGGCGTTGTCAAGTTGGTGTACTACGAAGTGAGCTTGGATGTGAGAAGTGCTATTGCTCGAGAAAAACAAATCAAGGGCGGCTCCAGACAGAAGAAGATGGACTTGATCAATAGTATGAACCGAGAGTGGCGAGACTTGTATGATGAATTGTGAGATTGTCGCGCTGTTTCCGAGCACATGAGTTGTCATTGTGAGCGAAGCGAAGCAATCTCCTTTGAGCGGAGATTGCTTCGGCACAAATACGCGCCTGGCAGTGACAGCTGCCGTCATTGCGAGCAAAGCGAAGCAATCCCCTTTGAGTGGAGACTGCTTCGGCGCGAACTGCACGCGCCTCGCAGTGACAGTGCGTAATGTCTCGGACTGATAACTGCAATGAGCCTCGAACTCCTCCGCCGCCTGCCGCTCTTCGCCGATCTGCCCGACGCCGACCTGCGTGCCCTGTATCAGACTGCCGAGACGTTGAGCCTGCCGGCCGGCGAGTGGCTGATGCGCGAGGGCGAGCCGGGCGATAACGTGTACGTAATGCTCGAAGGCGGCGTCGAGATCAGCAAGCGTTCGGGCGAGCAGGAAATGGTGCTGACCCGGCGCGGGCCGGGCGATTTCATCGGCGAGATGGCGCTGCTGGAGGAGCGGCCCCGCTCCGCCTCGGTGCGCACGATGGAAGACAGCCGCGTGCTCAAGATCAACAAGCGCGCATTCACCAACATCCTGCACGCCAGCCCATCGGCCGCGTTGGCGCTGTTGCGCACCGTCACTGAGCGCCTGCGCAACACGGAGGCCATGCTGAGACAGAATGAGAAGATGGCCGCCCTGGGCACGCTGGCCGCCGGCCTGGCCCACGAGTTGAACAACCCGGCGGCGGCCGTGCGGCGCAGCGCCGTCCAACTCCAGGAGACATTGACGCGCTGGCAGCGGCAGACGGCGGAACTGGGCGGGCTGACTCAATCGAGCGCGTTTCATGAGCTGCAGGCTGAAATCGCACCGCGCGTGGCCTCGCCTCTCGACCTTGATCCTCTTACGCGCAGCGACCGCGAGGCCGCGCTGCAAACCTGGCTGGAGGCGCGCGGCGCATCCGAGGCCTGGGAGCTCGCACCCGTTTTGGTCGCCTTCGGCTGGGGTATAGAATATCTCAATCGTCTGAGTGAGGCATTCCCCGGCGCTGCGCTTGCAAGCGTCGCCCGCTGGATCGTGACCGGTTGTTCCGCGCTGGCCCTGCTCGCCGAATTGGGGACGGGCGCCGAGCGCATCTCGGAGATTATCGCCGCCGTCAAAGCTTATACCCATCTCGACCAGGCACCGATTCAGGAAGTGGATGTGCATGAGGGACTGGAGAACACTCTGGTTATCTTGAAACACAAACTAAAACACGGCATCACCATCCGGCGCGACTATGCCCCCGATCTGCCGCGCATTGAAGCGTTCGGCGGCGAACTGAACCAGTTGTGGACTAATCTCATTGACAACGCCATTGACGCGATGCAGGGTCAGGGCGAGTTGGCGCTGCGCACCGGCGCGGAGGGCGCTCAAGTCATCGTCGAGATTGGCGATAATGGATCGGGTATCGCGCCAGACATCCAGTCCCGGATCTTCGAGCCGTTCTTCACGACCAAGCCGCCGGGCGCCGGCACTGGCTTGGGCCTGCACATCGCCCACAACATCGTCCGCCGCCATCACGGCGACATTCGAGTCACGTCTCAGCCCGGCGCGACCGTCTTCCGCATCACGCTTCCCATCCAACTCCAGCGAGGTTGATCATGAACGATCTGTTGCTCAAACAAATCCTGCAAACCACCCGCACCATCGCCTCGGTCGGCTTGTCGTCCAATCCCGAGAAGGAAAGTTACGACATTGTGAGCTACCTCAAGGGCCAGCGTTACCGCATCTTCCCGGTCAACCCTACGGCAGAGAAGATCCTCGGCGAGAAAGCGTATCCTGATTTGCTCTCGGTGCCGGAGCAGGTGGACGTGGTGCAGATCTTCCGCCGCCCGGAGGACGTGCTGCCCATCGTGGAGCAGGCCATCCAGATCGGGGCGAAGGTGGTGTGGATGCAGGTCGGCATCATTAACGTCGAAGCGGCGGAGAAGGCGAAGGCGGCCGGGCTGGAGGTGGTGATGAATCGCTGTATGCGCGCCGAGCATCGCCGGCTCATCGGCGGCGGGCTGCTGTCCTTATTCCGGTAAAAAACGGTCATTGCAAGCGCAGCGAAGCAATCTCCTATGAGGAGGCGACTGCTTCGGCGCAAAAGCGCGCCTCACAGTGACATTTGTCGTCATTGCGAGCGAAGCGAAGCAATCTCACCGTATAGGAGACTGCTTCGATGCGAACGCGCAATCCCCTGTATAGGAGACTGCTTCGGCGCGAACGGCGCGCGCCTCGCAGTGACACCATGTGAAAGGTGAACATGGACCTCAACCTCCTCTTCCAGATCATCTCCACCACGGCCGTCATCCTCGGCATCGTCTTCGGCATCGTCAACCTGCGCAACTATCAGGCCAGCCGCAAGCGCGAAAGCGCGTTGCTGATGCTCAACTCGTTCCAGACCAGCGAGTTCGTCAAGGGATTGAAGATTGTCTTTGAATTGCCGGACGGCGCGGGCAAGGAGCAATTAGACCGCCTGCCGCCCGACGAGTTCCTGGCCCTCTACATCCTCATCGGCACGTGGGAGCGACTGGGCATCCTCGTCTTTCGGCGCGAACTGGATATTCAACTGGTGGACGACGCGTACAGCGGCCCGATCATTCAATCGTGGCAGAAGCTGGAGAAGTATGTGCTGGAATTTCGACAGTGGATGAAGCGCGACACGGCGATGGAGTGGTTTCAATGGCTGGCCGAGCGGATGATTGATCGCGAAACGGGCGCAGAGCCGGAGCCGGCCTACCGCGCCCACCGCGATTGGAAGGCGTGAGGTTGGCCGGTGCGGGCGGAAAGCCATGCGGTAAAATGCCCTGTAGCGCGGCGAAAAGCCGCATGATGCAACAATTTGGGCCTGTAGGGCGAAGATGCGCAAAGCCCGCGTCCTATTCATATGTTGGGCGCGTGGGGAATCACTATAGCGGACTTGAATTGCGCAAACTGAGAGCATCTCGACAAAAGGAACTTCACCATGTACGAGGTCGAACTACATCCATACATATTGTTAGGTGACTCTATAAGATATCTACGTGAAGTGAAGGAGGGCATAATCATCAAGAAAGCAAGTGACCGGAACGACTTGTCGCTCTATGACCACATGGCCCGAATATACGACCTTCTACCGAAAATGAATCTCACTGTAACAGAAGCGGCCTGTTGGAGCGAACTTTTCGATGTGTATGAGTTTTTTTATGACCGCCACCGCCCGCTAGATCCAGCACAGAGACTCAGCAAACAACAAGTCGACAGCATAGTAGAAGGTATGAAGACAGTTGCAAATGTCCTGAAATATGAGTCAACGAAACTCCGAGCGTATATTCTCGCAGAGAAGCGCCTGCCAATAAAGAAGCTCTTATCTGAAGTGCACAACCTATTTGGCGAGAACGTTTTCCAGGCTTTACCGGAATTGGCGCAATATGACTTCAAACAAGCTGGAAAGTGCATTGCCTTTGAAGTGGCAACGGCAGCCGCCTTTCATATTCTCCGTGGGACGGAAGCCGTACTCCGCAGTTATTACGACGCATTAATGACGACTGTAAATACACGTTCTAACCCACTTTGGGGGCCGATAGTAATAGAGCTTCGTAAGATAAGTGAAGACCCGCCTCCCAAGGAATTATTAGACAATTTGGACAATATCCGAGTCTCGTTCAGAAATCCGACCCAGCATCCTGAAAAGGTATACGATATCGATGATGCGCAGGACTTATTCAACCTTTGCGTTGATGTTGTGAATCGAATGGCCAAAGACCTATTTCGACGCCAAGTCTGGCGAGCAGGCATCGAAGAGGATATACCGTTCTAACTATATGAGGGGTCGCGGAGTTTCAGATACCCAGGACGGCATGACGGATATTCCAGGTCGATTGGCGCTTGGCAAAGGCGAGACGATGGGCCATCTGCACGGCCAGGCCCATGGCGGCAAACAGCCAGCGCTGGCTGGCGTTGCCGCGCATCCAGCAGCGCTCGAGGTCAAACAATTCTTTGACCAAGCCTTGCATGGGTTCAACGACCTGGCCGCGTTCACGGTAGAGTTGGCGCAGGGCGCGGGTGTTCATCTCTTGGATCATCTGTTGGCGTTTGAGCGCCTTGTCGGTACCTTTGCGCGGGCGGGTAAGTAGTTGAACCCCGGCGTCCTTGAGCGCAAAGTACAGTTTCTGGTCATCGGCCTTGCTCGCCATGCAGACGGTGTTGAGTAAGCGATAGACAGGCGGCAGTTCTTCACCCAGGCGTTTGCCTTCATGGGCCGAGTTGGGCATCCAGATGAATAAGCCCAGCACCGACTTGCGGTGGGTCGTCACACAGAAAGTGCCATGTCCCTACACCCACCCATCAGCTTTCGAGTAGCTCCCGGTCGCGTCGCGATCCAAGCCGGTCAGCCCGGTGGGAACAACGGCCTGGGATTTCTGCTGCTTGTGCCGGCACTGGTTCAGTAGGATGGGATTTTGGCTTAACTGGCTCGCGAAAGCCACATTTCCCAAAGAATTTGCGTGAGATTATGTCCGTCCCATTCAACAGAACCAGCGCCCTTGTGCCAGACCGGGCCACGCGCTTTGACCCTCATCTTGTCGGCGCTCACCACCCGGCTAGCCGAGCGCTTCCGCAGGAAAGACTTGAAAAATGAACGGTGCAGGTCTTCCAGGTGTGTGCCGGATTTTTTTTAGTCGTTCCCGAAGCTGCGACTCCGAGATCGGCGAACACGCTGGGTTGGGCCGGATCAAGGCCCACTGTTCGCTGGCTACCCGATGAATACCCAGATAGCTCTTGACTTTGGCCTTCACTGCCAATACGGCAATCAGCATGATGAGCCATTCCGGATACACAAACGTGCTGCCGCGCGTGCCGTTCCGGACCGGCTCCGGAAACTTCGTCGCGCGCAGACACTCAAGAAACTCGCGCTTGACTTGCTTGACCCAAGCCGGGTTGAGTTTTGAGATCGGTGCGGAAGTGGGTTGCCGTTTCATGCCTGTAGATTAGCATAAAATGCCGCCGTTCATGCCCAATAACTCCGCGACCCCTCAACTATATCTCCTGCGATAAAATTGGCTCTGTCCATGCCAGAGCATCCGTTTTTCAACAAGGAGTTTAGGAACCATGTCACTAAGTTATGCTTTAGAAAAGCTCAATGTCGCCCTGCACGGATTAGCCACAGGCCGAGGAGCTATTATGGAGAGGCTCAGAGAAGTCTACAATGATAGTGGTCTATTGATGGTGGACAAGAATGACGTCCCAGCAGAATTGTTAGACGATATAGAGCTCGTAAAAGAGGGACTGAAACGCCTTCAAGTCAGTACGTCTGCCATGAGTGAAGAGGATGCGGTAAAGTTAGCCGAAAAAATCTTCAACCTTTATCGGGAAGTCGTAAGAAAAGCCAACTGAGTGCCATGCTGCGTTGCAGGCTTTGAGCCATCAACACTAGAGCGCAATGTGTCCAACGGCGGGCATGCATGTGACGGCGCTTCGCTACGCGCCGCGGCTGATGCCCACGTTGGGCCAACAGCATCATACAACGTCCCCGCACTAATCCCTCCCTGACAATTGCGTTACAATCGCCGCCGTCATGGATGCGAGGTCATTTCAAGTTTTAGGATTATCCTGGGCGAATCACATACGCTCATCCAAGAGCAATCAGCCTCCGCAAGTTTGGCTGTAATCGTATGACTGTGGAGGTGTGAAATGCAATGGTCGGAAGTTCGCCAGGCTTACCCGAATGAATGGCTGATTATCGAAGCGCTCGAGGCCGACACGACGCCCGTTCACCAGCGCACCCTCAAACGCATTGCTGTGATCGAACGCTGCGCAGATAGTAAAACCGTTTTGCAAAGCTATCGCCGTCTTCATCAACAATTCCCCTTTCGCGAGTTCTACTTCGTGCATACCAGCCGCGAGAAGCTTGACATTCGAGAACAGGTTTGGGTTGGCATTCGGAGCGACCATGCAACTCGCGCTCCAGGATAAATTATCGTCTTCTTCCCTACCTTGCGCTACACTCGCCGCCGTCATAGATGCGAAATCTTGCTCTGTTGCCATCGTGTCATTGCGAGCCGCCGCAGCGGCGCGGAGGCGGCGAAGCAATCTCCCATCCAGTCAAGGCGACTGCTTCGGCGCAACAAACGCGCCTCGCAGTGACAGATGAGCGAGGTTGGCAACCGAGCAGCGAAATCTATTTGTTCACGGCATCGGCTGGAAGCCGACGCCTTGGGCGTACTGCAAACCCGCTTCGCGGGTTTTTCTTTTACCCAGCCGTCCGTTTCCAACGGATGGCGACCGTTTTGAAATCCTGTCACATCGCGGATGCGGGTGTCCACGCCATAGCAATGGATTCCCGCTTGCGCGGGAATGACGCGCACACTTTCCGCACCCCTAACCCCTAATCCCTTTCCAACTGCGTTACAATCGCATCCGTCATGGATGCGAAGTCAATTCAAGTTTTAGAACTGCCCAAAATCCTCGAGCGGCTCAGCCTGCACGCCTCGTTCTCGGCCAGCGCGGCGCTGACGCGTGCGTTGACGCCGAGCACCGACCTGCGCGAGATTCAACGCTGGCAGCGAGAGACGGCGGAAGCCCGCAAGCTGCTGGCGGTGAAGACCGATGTCACCATCGGTGGGGCGCGTGATGTGCGCGGCGCGGCCCAACTGGCGGCGCGGGCCGGCGTGCTGGATACGGCGGCGCTGCTCGACATCAAGGCCACCATCATCGCCGCGCGCACGCTGCGCCGCATCTTCAGCAAACTCAGCGACCAGTTCCCGCGCCTGACCTTTATCGCGCAGGGGCTGGACGAAATCCCCGGTGTGGTCGAGGCGATTGGTCGTACGATTGACGAGCGCGGCGAGGTGCTGGACTCGGCCTCCGAAAAGCTGGCCCAAATTCGGCGCGAACTGAAAGTCGCGCACGGGCGGCTGATGCAGAAGCTCGAGCGCATCGTCAGCGAGGCCCGCACCGCACAATATCTGCAGGAGAACATCGTCACCCAGCGCGATGGCCGCTACGTCATCCCGCTCAAATCCGATTTCAAAGGCAAGATTCGCGGCGTCGTGCACGACCAGTCGGCTTCGGGCGCGACGATCTTCATCGAGCCGCTGGCCACGGTTGAACTCAACAACGCGCTGCGCGAACTGCAACTCGCCGAGCAGAACGAAATCCGCCGCATCCTCACCGAACTCTCGGCCTTTATCGGCGAGCAGGCCGAGCCGATTGTGCAGACGGTGGACACGCTGGCCGAACTTGATCTGGCGTTCGCGAAGGCGAAGTATGCCGATGGGATAAAGGCGAGTGAACCGCTACTACAAGGGACAAGGGGCAAGGGACAAGGGGCGCAAGGCAATCCCGACGACTCACGTTTCACGCATCACGCATCACGCACCTTCAGCTTGATCGCTGCTCGTCATCCCCTGCTCAACGCCGATACCGTCGTGCCGATTGATGTGGAGATGGAGGCGGGCACGCGCGCGCTCGTCATCACCGGGCCGAACACCGGCGGCAAAACGGTGACGCTCAAGACCGTCGGCTTGCTGGTGCTGATGGCGCAATGCGGGCTGCACATCCCGGCGCAATCCAATTCCACGTTGCCCGTTTTCAAAAACGTCTTCGCCGACATCGGCGATGAGCAATCCATCGAGCAATC
>JBQTJD010000902.1:0-6406 GCA_052387475.1 Anaerolineales bacterium
GAACTCGACGGCCAGCGCCGCCGCGATTTGCTCAACCGGCTCAGCGGCGCGGAGCAGTGCGTGCTGACGACGACCGACCTCAACCTCTTCCCGCCCGAGTTCGTCAGCCGCGCTGCTGTCTGGCAGATTCAGGCTGGGCAAGTGACGGCGTAAATAAAAAGGCAGACCTTCTCGGTCTGCCTCCGACTGTCTTCTTTTCTCGTTCTGTTGCCCGTCACGGTCTTTCACCCAACACCACTTGCACTTCGCGCTGTTCGCCGCTGCGAAAGACAATCAACGTCACCTCGTCGCCGGGGCGTTTGTTGTTGATGAGATAGCTCATCAAATCGGCGAGCGAACGCACCGCGCGCCCATCTACCCCGACGATCAAATCTCCATCACCGCGACAGCCGCCGGTCACCGAACAATTCGGCGACGAGTCGGCCTGCACGCCACCACGCGCCGCCGGCCCGCCGTCAATCACAGTGGTGACGTAAGTGCCATCGGTTTGCGGCAAGCCCCATTCCTCTTGTTGCCCCAATCCAATTTCCGGCGCGCTGCTGATGCCGAGATATGGATAAATGAAACGCCCCTCGCGGATGAGGAAGGGCACAATCTGTTTGATGGTGTTGGCGGCAATCGAATAGCCCACGCCGGAGTTCGAACGGTTATCACTCTCGGGATCAATGGCGATGGCGCGGTTGAGGCCGATGACCTCACCGCTGAGGTTGAGCAACGGCCCGCCGGAGTTGCCGGGGTTGATGGGCGCATCGGTCTGGATAATGTTGGGCGCCGTGAAGCGGCCTCCGCCTTCCGCGGAACGATTGCTGCTGAGTGAGCGCCCCAACCCCGAAATGATGCCGAGCGTCATGGTACCCGCTTCGCCAAACGGGTTGCCGATGGCGATGGCCCGCTGCCCGATTTTGAGCGCATCCGAATCCGCCAGCGGCAGCGGCGACACTCCCGCCGGTATTTCATCCACCTTCACCACCGCCAAATCCGAGTCGGGGTCGGCACCCACCACCCGCCCACGTGTTTTCAATCCCGAAGCAAAGTCCACTTCAATCTCCGCCGCGCCTTCCACGACATGCTGATTGGTGACAATGTGTCCCTCAACATCATACAAAAAGCCGGAGCCTTGCCCGCCGCCCGTATTGGTTCCCACGAGGATAGCGACCACCGCCGGGTTGACGCGCTCGTACAAAGCAATGAGCGCTTCTTCCTCCGACGATGAGACGGTAAGAGGCGGCTGCGGCGCGAAGGTAGCGGCCACTGGCACGACCTGAGTCACCACTTGCACTGGCGCAACAGTCGGCGCAACGCTGGAGGTATTAAACCCACAGGCCAGGCCCACAATGAGCAATGCACTTAAGACAATGATGGGAAATCGAACCGATGCGCGCATACAACCTCCAAAACAGAAACGCGCCACCGGCGCGTCCCTACCAGCTCAGTTTAACTTTACCGCGTTCACATGAGTCGCGGGTGAACAAGATCCTAAGAGTCCGTTGTCTTCCGCAGCTCCGCCAATTCCTTGAACAATTCTTTCTCGCGGTCGGTGAGTTTGACAGGAAGGCGGATGACGGCGCGGGCGTAGAGGTCGCCCGCTGCGGTCGGCTCTTTCAGCTTGGGCATGCCTCGCCCGGCCAGACGGAACACCTTGCCGCTTTGCGTTTCCGGCGGGATGGTCAACACCACTTCGCCGGTGAGGGTGTTCACGCGCGCCTCACCCCCGAGCACGGCGGTATAGATGTCGATGGGGAACTCGGCGCGCAGGTCGTCGCCCTCACGCTCGTAAGTTTTGTGCGGCTGAACGGTGATCAGCAGGAATACATCGCCGGGCGGGCTGCCGGGGCCGCCCTCGCCTTTGATGCGAACTTTGGTGCCGGTGCGCGCGCCCCGTGGAACGGTGACCGTGATGGTGCGCTCGCCTTTTCGCAACGCACGCTGCGCGCCGTGAAAGGCTTCCTCCAGTGTGATTTCCACCGGCTGCTCAATATCCTCGCCTTTCAGTTGCATGCGCGTGCGGGTTCCCGACCGCGCACTCGCGCCGCCCGCCCCGCCGAAGAGCGTTTCAAAGAAATCGCTGAAGCCGCCCGCCCCGCCGAACAGGTCGTTGAGGTCGCGATAGGTCACATTCGGATTGCCGCCGCCCGCCGACCATTGTCCCCAATCAAACCCGCCGCCCGGCCGCCCGGCGCGCTCCCACTGCGAGTAACTGGCGCCGAGCTGATCGTACTTGGCGCGCTTCTTTGTGTCGCTGAGCACTTCGTAGGCCTCGTTGATTTCCTTGAACTTGTCCTCAGCTTTTTTATCGCCCGGGTTTTTGTCGGGGTGATATTGTTGCGCGAGCTTGCGATACGCGCTTTTGAGTTCTTTCTCAGTGGCGCTCTTCGTCACGCCCAAGATTTTGTAGTAATCCTTGTAATCCATAGTCACCTATTTTCACAGGGAATTGTAGGAGCCGTATCAGCGTCCGTCAACCTGCCGTTTGCGGTGATTATTCACAAGTGCTCTCGGCCCGCGCCCTTCGGCGTGCATTCGTAGAATGCCGCATTCTGCGAATGCCGCTCAGGACAGGCCTCGCGGGCCGTCCGCGAACGTCGCTGGCGCAACTACTGTTGCGCGGCAACTACTGTTGCGCCGCTTATGCGGACGGGGAGCGGTCAAGATGTAAATAATCACCGCGTCGTTTTACGCAGGCAATGGCACTCGCAAGCACGCGCAGTTCGCAAAGTTTCTCCCGGCGCGTTGCGCGTGCTTAGCGAGAGAAAAGCTTTGTGCTATAGTGGGCGGCATGGCCAAGCAGACTGAAAAAATACTCGTGGCCGAAGGCGAAGCCGAGACCCTCGACCTCATAGCCCAGCAAGTGCTCGTGCCGATGGGCTACGCGGTGGCCACCGCGCCCAACGGCCCCACCGCCCTGCAAACCGCCCTCAAAATTCAACCCGACATCATTATCGCCGCGCTCGATTTGCCCGGCCTCTCCGGCTTCGACCTGCTCACCGCGCTCCGCAGCCAACACTCGACTGCGCTCGCCATCGTGCTCGGCCCCAAAGGCTCCGAGAAACACATGCTCGAGGCCTTTCGCCTCGGCGCGAAAGATTACCTCACCAAACCGGTGCGCGAAGCAGAATTGGTGACCGCCCTCGACCGCGCCCTGGACGATTTGCGCCTGCGGCGTGATCGCGAGCAATTGGGTCAGAAACTGACCATCGCCAATCAACAATTGGAAAAGCGGCTGAAGGAACTGACCACGCTGTATGGCATTGGCAAGGCGGTGACAGCAGTGACCGACCTCGGCCAGTTGTTCAACCGCTTGCTCGATGGCGCATTAATGGTGACCGAGAGCGAGTTGGGCTGGCTGTTGCTGGCCGAGGACGCGAGCGGCAGCAAACTGGTGTTGCGCGCGACCAAGAACATGCCGCCGCTCGCCGGCCTTAAGCTCAATCAGCCATGGGATGACGGTTTGTCGTCGTTGCTTATGCTATCCGGGGAGGGTATCACCATCGCCGGTGATCCGCTCTCGAAGATGCACGCCGGCCAAATTGTCAAAGCCGCGGTGGCGGGGCCGATCAAAGCCAAGGACAAAGTGATGGGCGTGATGGTGGCCGGCAACAAAACCGGTCGGCCTTATACCGAACGCGACCAGGCCATGCTCTCCGCTGTGGCCGATTACGCTTCCATCGCGCTCGTGAACGCGCGGCTGTTCACCGAACTCGAATCGCGCGCGCGTAATTTACAGATGGCTTACGATGAACTCTCGCGCAGCCGCGCAGCGGGTGTGAGCACCGGCAAACTGCGTGAGCAAACTGCGCTGCTCGGGCAACTGCGTGTCAGCCTCGATGCAGTGCTGCGCGGCGAAGTCGGCCCGCTCAGCGCTAAACAGGCCGAAGTCCTCCGCCTCATCGCCGACCGGCTGGAGCAACTCCGCCGCGCCAGTGACCTCACGCCCCCGCCCGCCTCGGCATGACGGCCGCCACCATCCTCGTCGTGGATGATGCCCGCGCCATCCGCGACTTTGTCGCCGAATACGTCCTCAAGCCCAACGGCTATCAGCCCCTCATGGCCGAGAACGGAGCCGAGGCATTGGAGATCACGTTCCGCGACCGGCCCGACCTGATCATCAGCGATATCGTCATGCCCGGCGTCACCGGCCTCGAGCTGGCGCGCGCGGTGCGCAAAGAATGGCCCGACCTGCCCGTCATCCTCATCTCCGCCGAAGGCTCCGAGGCCGTGGTGCAACAAGCGCTGCGCGCCGGCGTGTCGGATTACTTCATCAAGCCATTCGATCCGGATGAATTGTTGCAGGCGATTGAGCGCGCGCTGGCCAAACGTCCCGCGCGGACGCCGGTTGCCTTCGAGGCAACCGCTGCCCTTGTGGAAGCGGCTACCGACGCCATCCTCGCTGTGGATGCCGATGATCGGCTCACGGTGCTCAATCCCGCCGCGCGCAAACTCTTCAATGTCACCCGCGCCGAGGTCATCGGCCAGCCCATCATCGACGTCCTGCTCAACTCCGATTTGCTCTATCTGCTCGCCCACGACAAAGGCCAGGGCGAAGTCATCGTCGCCACGGGCGACACGCATCATGCGATGATTTCACCCGTCGCTGGCGGCGGGCAACTCATCGTGCTGCGCGATGTGACGCCATTGAAGAAGCTCGACCGCGCCAAATCCGAGTACGTCACCGCGCTGGCGCACGATTTGCGCTCACCGCTCACGGGCATCCTCGGCTATATCGGTTTGCTGGATAAAGTGGGGCCGGTGACTGACAGGCAAGCCGAGTACATGAAGCGCGTGCACGCCAGCGTGCAGAACATGAGCGTGATGTTGATGGAGTTGCTCGAGCTGGACCGCATTGAGGCCGGCTACGACACTCAACGTGAGCCGCTGGCACTAGGCGAACTCGTGCAACGCATGTGCCGTGAGGTATATGAAGCGCAGGCCGAAACTAAAAATCTGCGCTTTGGCGTGAACGTGGAAGACGGCATGCCGCCGGTGTTGGCCAACCCGGTGCACATGCGGCGGGTGATCTCTAACTTGCTCGAGAATGCGATCAAGTACACGCCCGAGCATGGCCGCGTGGCCGTGCATGTGTATCCGGCTGGCGATTTCGTGGTGTTCACCGTGGCCGACTCGGGCGTCGGCATCCCACCGGATGAGCAGGCCCGCATCTTCGAGCGGATGTTCCGCGCCTCGAATGTGCAGGAAGGCTTCGCCGGCACCGGGCTGGGCCTCTCCATCGTGAAATCAATTGTGGATCGGCATGGTGGCCGTATCTGGGTGGAGTCACCGGAGGGAGAGGGGACGGCGATTACGGTCATGCTGCCGCGCATGAGTGACAAGTGACGAGGGATGCGTCCCATTCTACTTGCCCCGCGCCACTTTTACGGATTGACCACAAACCCTACGCTTTCAGTTTCTACTGTTTCTCCATTCGCCAATAGCACTCGCGCTTTCAACTGAAAACTCCCCGGCTCCAGTGGCCACCAAAACTCAAACGGGCTGGCGTTTGCCGTGCCCGCGGATTCGTCGTTCAACAGAAACGTGACTGTGGAGATTGGATAAGCAGAGATGATGCGGAACGGCACGCGCTGGTTCTCGCGCGGTAGCCTCGGCGAGATTTGATAAATCGTCTGCGGGTCGGGTGAAGCGATGCGAACCTGCCACTCGCTACTAGCCACTTGCCCCGCCACGAGTTGCGGTATCCCCGCTTGAATCGCCCACTCACGCGCGGCGGGCGGAAGCACGAGGGCCACTTGCGCGACGCGCGCTTCCGGCGGGGTCGCGGCGTCCGCCGGTTGCCCGGTGCGAGCATCAATCTCTACATGTTGATAAAGCGTATCGGCCTGCGCCGGCGTCGTCCCCTCGATGAACCACTCAGTGCGCGTGCGCGGGCACAACGGTGTGGGCAATAGGCCGGATGGCACGCACACTTCGGCGCGCGTAAGGCCGGGCGGCACGACGAACGCCGACTCGGGCTTGCCCGCCAATGCCTCGCGCATGAAGTCGTGCCAGATGGGGCCCGCGCCGCTCACGCCACTGAGGTTGACCATGGGTGAGTTGTCGGCGTTGCCCACCCACACCCCCACAGCGAGTTCGGACGTGTAGCCCACCGTCCAATTGTCGCGATAGTCTTGCGTAGTGCCGGTCTTCACGGCGGCGGGCCGGCCAATTTGCAACACACTGTTGAAGCCAAAGGTCGGCGCGCGCGCGGCGTTGTCGGAGAGGATGTCGGTGATGAGGAAGGCCACGCGCTCGTCGAGGACGCGCTCACCCATCGCGGTAGTTTGTTCATAGATGAGTTGCCCGAGTGCGTTGCGCACTTCAAGAATCAAAGTGGGTTGTACGTGTACTCCGCCGGTGGCGAAGACGCCAAACGCGCCGGTGAGGTCGAGCAGTCGCACCTCGCCCCCGCCCAGCG
>JBQTJD010000903.1:0-1717 GCA_052387475.1 Anaerolineales bacterium
TCATTAGAAAACCGGCTGCGTTTCTCGCTGGAAGTGCTTGAAGCCGTGCGCGGCGCGGTGGGCCATGACTTTATCGTGGGCGTGCGCGTTTCTGGGGATGATGCGCTGCCCGAAGGCCTCCAGCCGGACGATTTGCTGGAGATCATCACCCGGCTCGATCAGACGAGCAGGCTCGATTATTTCACCGTCACCGGCGGCACCGTCTCGACGTTTCGCGCACGCAGCTACAACATCCCGTCGGCGTATTTCGGTCTGGGCACGTTCGTCCACCTTTCCGCGCGCATCAAGGCAACGGTGAAAACACCCGTCATCGTCACCGGTCGGATTATCACCCCCGCGCAGGCCGAAGAGGTGTTACGCGACGGCGCCGCCGACATGGTGGGAATGACACGTGCGCTGATCGCCGATCCCGAAATGCCGCTCAAAGCACGCGAGGGCCGGCTGGACGACATTCGCATCTGCATGGGGTCAAGCGAGGGGTGCATTGATCGTCTCTATTTCGGTTTGCCGGTGGGCTGCATCCAGAATCCGGTCATCAGCCGCGAGCGCGAATGGGGCGCACTCGCGCCCGCGAAAAAACCAAAGCGCGTTGTGATTGTGGGCGGCGGCCCGGCAGGGATGGAGGCCGCGCGGGTGGCGGCGGAACGCGGACATCGCGTGACTTTGATGGAACGCTCCGGCGCGCTCGGCGGCGCGATCCGTCTGGCCGCGTGTGCGCCCGGCTGGGAGGCGTATGCAAACTCGGTGGACTGGCTTGAGCGGCAACTGGCGAAGCGGCCGGTTGAGATTCGGATGAACTGCGAAGCGGCCATTGAGAATGTGCAGGCGCTAACTCCAGATGAAATCGTCATTGCGACGGGCGCCACGCCACGCCGCCCGGCCCTGCCCGGCGTTCATCGGCCCTATGTCTACCCAGTCGCCGAGGTGTTCGCCGGAACCGCGCCGCTCAAAGGGCGCTGTGTCATCCTCGACGACACCGGCTACACCCCCGGCCCGAAGGCCGCCGATTTGTTGAGCCAGGCCGGACATGAAGTTGAAATCGTGACGCGCCAATACAGCTTGGGTGAGGACATCGGCACCACGTTGCGCGCGAAGCTGATAGAGCGGTTGCTGCGACAGGGTGTGACGATCACGGTGCTTACCGCGCCAATTGAAATTTGTGAGAGCGCTGTACGTGTGCGGCACATGCTGACCGATGCCGTCAGCGAAATCCCAGCGGATACTGTCCTTCTGTCTTCGAGCGGCATAGCGCGGGACGAGCTTTATCACGCGCTCGCAGCGGAAGTCCCCGAGCGCGAGCACGCGCCAAAGTTGCATCTAATCGGAGACGCGTTCGCGCCGCGCAACCTGCGTTATGCGATGGTGGATGGCGCGCGCGTGGGACGTGCAATCTAAGGAGACCACTGATGGGTCAACTCGATGGAAAGACAGCCTTGATTACCGGCGGCGCGCGCGGCTTCGGGCGAGCCATCGCGCGACTGCTGGCGCGCGAGGGCGCGGACATCGCCATCGCCGATATCGGCCACAACCTGCCCTCGGCGCGCTTTGGTAATCTGGCGACCGTAGATCAAATTCAAAAGACGACGGCTGAGATTCAGGCGCTGGGACGCAGGGCCATCGGCATTCAGGCGGATGTGACTCAGGCTGACGATTGCAGACGCATGGCGGAAGAAACCCTGCAAGCCATCGGTCAGAACGACATCCTGTGCGCCAACGC
>JBQTJD010000904.1:0-5125 GCA_052387475.1 Anaerolineales bacterium
ATGCCCCACTTCTGCAACCAGTTCGGGTCCTGGCGCGGATAGGTGATGGCCTTGCCGTATTCCATTTCCATGTTCAGGATGACTCCTCAGAGGCTAAAGTGATGGCGCGAAGTATACGGCAAAACCGCGCTGGGCGAGTTAAGGTGGGATGAACGTGGCAGCGGATATCACGGATAGCGGCGCGCGGCCCGATCAATCCATGTCATCCGTTCCGCAATCCGTTGCCCATCCGCTACCAACATCTGTTACTTCTCTTCTCCCGTCACCGGGTCTATGCCGGTTTCGAGCGAGCCGTCGGCCAGCTTCTGTATCGCCGCTTCAATTTCCTGCCGGTCAAGCGGGGAGAGGACGGCGTCGGTATTCGCGCCGAACGGGGCCATCACGACTCCGCCATTGGCGAGCGAGAGCGGCTCAGCACCGAAACGCGGATTTCCATTGCCAAAATCCATGAGCGCAGTCTGGAGCGCTTCACGAATATCAGTATAAACACTCGTCAACACCCGATCATCACCGCTTACTGAGTCGCTGCCAAATGCTGTTTTAGATACGTCGCTCTGTGAGCCAATGACCCATGCACCTGTCTGAGCTGACGATTGTAACGCTGCATTACCTGCCGACCCTGCTGTCGCAAAAACCATATCGACCCCTAATGCTACAAGCTTCAATGCTTCAGCACTTGCGAACTCAATGTCACCTGGGTTTGGCAGATCAATGATTTCAACGCGGCACTTTGGGCAGGTATAGCGCACTCCTGCCAAGAAACCGTTTCGATACTTCAAGGCTTCATAAGTGAGTGTTGACGCAAAAACAGCTATGTGCTCTGTATCGGTGGCGTAGCCTGCAACCATGCCAGCAATGAAGCCAGCTTGGTCTTCACGATCTTGCTCGTTCCCTAAGCTCAAAATACTTGAGTTGACGCAGGCCGTGTTGTAAAAGCCAACAAAATAACTATCGGGAAACTGGCGAGCAATGTCACACAACGCTGTACCTGGCACTTCGCCATTTATAACCAGCACTTCGATGCCTGTTTCAGCAATCGTCTTAATGCTCTCTATAGCGTTCGTTTGCCTGGGCTGCACGCTCCAACCGAAAACTTCGGCTGTGGAGGAAACCACGTTGCCCAAATCCCACAACTCCGGTTGAGGCAAGGCTAGCTCGATAATACGAGTGGATGTTGTTATTTGTGGCGTTACTGTTGGGGCAACCTCGGTGGACGATAAAGCAGTGCCTGCGGAAGGCACAACTGCTGTTGGCAACAATGGCTCAGTCGGTGTGACAATGGGCGTCGGCGTTGTGCATGCTACCAATATGTAGGCCAATATTGCATTAGCGGCCCTCTGCCACTTGCCACCTGCCATTTGCCACATGCGCCGAGGCTACTCCGTCTCCGCGTCCCACTGGCGCGTGTCGGAATCGTTCGAGGCGGCGCGCTGGTTCGGGTCGTAGTCTTCCTCCGCGCCGATGACTTCGCGCTGTTGCGCGCCGGCCTTGGCCGGGCCGATGATGCCCTTCTCTTCGAGCACGTCAATCAATCGCGCGGCGCGCGTGTAGCCGATGCGCAGCCGCCGTTGCAGCAATGAGATGCTGGCCTTCTTCATCTCGCGCACCGCTTTGATGGCCTCATCGAGCAGTTCGTCCTCGCCTTCGGGCTTGGCCCCCTCAGCGACGCTGAGGCGTTCGCCGAACTGCGCCGGATCCCATAATGGCTTTTGTTCAGTGTGAGGCCGCTCCGTCGCGCGCGGCACACCGGAACCGACCGCGATAATGTGGCTGGTATCCACCGACGGGCTGACCGGCGGCGTGACGACGGTATCGCCGACGTTCGTCATCTGGGGAGTGTCGAATCCGCGCGCGCCCTTCCAGTATCGCACCAACTCATTGATTTCCTGCTCGGAGACGAAGGTGCCCTGCGAACGGATGGGGGCCGCCGCGTCGGGCGATTGGAAGAGCATGTCGCCGCGCCCGAGCAACCGCTCCGCGCCGGGCTGGTCGAGGATGACGCGCGAGTCCACGCTCGAGGCCACGGCGAAGGCGATGCGGGCCGGGAAATTGGCCTTGATCAATCCGGTCACCACATCCACCGACGGGCGTTGCGTGGCGATGATGAGATGGATGCCGGTGGCGCGGGCCAGTTGCGCCAAACGCGTGATGATACGTTCGGTCTCAACCGGGGCCAGCATCATCAGGTCGGCCAACTCGTCGATGATGACGATGAGATATGGCAGCTTCTTCTCGCCGCTGTGCTTGGCGCGCTCGTTGTGGTCGGCGATGTTCCGCGCGCCGGCCTTGGCGAACTTGCGGTAGCGCTCGTCCATCTCGCGCGCCACCCATTGCAGACTGGCGACGACGCGTTCCAAATCCACCACCACCGGCATGGCTAAATGCGGGACGCCGTTGTAGCCCGTCAGCTCGACGCGCTTCGGGTCCACCATCAGCATCTTCAAATCATCGGGTGTGTTCTGCAACAACAGCGCGGCGATGATGCTGTTGACGCACACGCTTTTGCCCGAGCCGGTGGTGCCGGCGATGAGCAAGTGCGGCATGGCCGTAAGGTCGGCGGTGATGGCGTTGCCCGACACATCCTGCCCGAGCGCCAGGCGCAATGAACCCTTCAAATTTACAAAGCGCTCGCTTTCCATCACATCGCGCAGCGCCACCAGCGCGCTGTGCTCGTTCGGCACCTCGATGCCGACATAGCCTTTGCCCGGCACCGGCGCTTCAATGCGGATCGTCTTCGCGGACAGCGCCAGCGCGAGGTCATCGGCCAGCGACGCGATTTTGCCGACCTTCACCTTTGTCTCTTTGCCGCCGCGCATTTCAATCTTGCCCGGCTCGACGCCGAACTGCGTAATCGTCGGGCCGCGATTCACCTCTACCACCTTGGCCGGCGCGCCGAACGAGTGCAGCGTCTCTTCAATCACCTTCACCCGCTTGCGGTCGAAGTCATCGTCGGCCGCCGTATCGGTGCCCGACTCGAGGATGTCCTCCATCACCGGCAACGCCCACACCTGCTCGCCGCCGATGACGAGCGGCTGATCGTACGCGGGCGCGGGCACATTCGCGGGCGGGATAACGGATGCGGGCTTCTGCGCTTTGGGCACGGCCTCAGCGGGTTTAAGCGTCGGTTGCTTTTGGGATGATGGGCGCGGTTGCGTCTCCGGCTCGGCGGGGGATTGAGGCATCGCGCGCGGCGCGGCGCTTGATAGCGGGAACTCCGGCTGCCGCCGCGGAAGCGGCAACTCGTCGGGACGCGGCTCGCCACGCAAGCGCCCGATCACATCCCCGATGACGAGCACCATTTCCGGCACCGACAGCCCCAGCGTGAACACAATCGCCACCACCCACCACGCCAGCAGCACTACGAACGTCCCAGTCTGCCCGAGCGCGATGAACAACCCGGAGAGCACAATCGCGCCCAGCAGCCCGCCGCCTTCGCCCGCCTGCATCGCCGGCCAAATCATTTCATTGGTGGACGCGGCGTAAAAGTGCAGGCTGGTGAGCATGGCAAGGTAGAGCAGGATGACGCCGGCGAGCCGCTCGAACTCCACGCGTGGCAGCTTGTCGCCGAACTTGCGCAGCACAATCCACCCGCCGATAATGATCAGACCAAGGGGCAAGCCATACATCCCCCAGCCTGCAAGCTGCGAGAGAAAATTGAGCCACGCCTTGAGCACGGGGCTTTGATCGGCGGAGAACAGGCTGAGGAGCGAGAGCAAGCCCACGAGCACCAGCACAATGCCAACGATGTCAAGCTTGCGGTCGAGCGACATGCCCGGTTCGGGCAACGGCGGTTGATTGCCACGCCGACCGTTGCTTTTGCCTTTTGCCTTGCTGCGGTTGCCTTTGCCTTTATTCGGCTGCGGTTTGCGGAAGAGTGAACCGAGAAAACTCATAGGAAAGCGATTATAGCGCAAATGTTTCAGGCTGCGCGAAATGATTTGATGGAAAAGAAAACGAGCCGTCGGTGTGACGGCTCATTATCATTCAAATCTAAGATGTCGGACACGAATTCTCCTACGCTCACGGCCCGATATACGTGGCGGTGCGCGCGACGACGGCGTCGAAATAGTAATTGCCCGTCGTGCCGCCATCCACGCCGGCCACCATACCCAGCCGGATTTGCATCACTGAGCGCGTGTCGTTATCAATCCCGCTCACGCTGCCCATGCTTGCGCCGTCTATCCACAGCGTCAGGTTGCCGTTGTTCGCGCCCGCCGCCGTCGCCGCGCTCCAATCCAACTCCACCGCGTGCGCGGCATCCGTGATCGTCGTCCAGGAGGTGTTCGTCCAAGTGCTGGCGTCATCGCGGATGCGGCCCCGCAACTGATCGTTGCCGCTCGAGCGGCGGAATTCCACGCGCACTACGGCGGCGCCGTCGCTGGTGTTGCCGTGAAAGATGAACTGCGCGTCGCCATCGCTCATGCTGATGGTGTTGGGATCGAAGTAAAACCGCAGGCGGAGCTGGGCCGTGGACGAGATGAAGTCCTTGATCACGTAGCTGGCCGTGATGCCATCATTGGCGACGGACAATCCGTATACCCCCGTCATCGCAGCGCCGGCGGTGACGGTCGTGTTGCCGGGGGCGCTCGTCCAGGCGGAAGGGATGCCGCTCTCGAAGCCATCGGCAAAAATTTGATCGGGCGGGACGGTGGCGGTGGGTGTGGCCGTCGGCGGGGATGTGTTGGTCGGTGTGGACGTTTGCGTTGCGGTCGGCGGCGTGGTCGCGGTGTGCGTCGCCGTGTTGGTAGGCGGAACGGTGGGCGTGGCCGAGTCTTCCGGTTCGGGCGTTTCAGGAATAGGGGTGCTGGTTGGGATGGTCGCAGTCGCCGGCCCGCTGGCGGTGTTCGTGGGGGCAGGGTTCCCGCCGCTGCCCGGCTGCTGAATGCTGGCGACGACGTTGCTGTAAGTATTGCCCGTGCTGCGGCCCAGGATGCCGATCACAACGAGCACGACCATCCCAACCAGTACGGCGATCAACCCATACTCGATAAGACCCTGACCCCTTTCGAAACGACTGTGTGCGCGACGCATTGATACCTCTCCCAACTCAACTGCTGCACGATTCGTGCCTATTATCCGTGCCGCGCCGTCGCTGGATGCTTTGGCCCTGTTAGTTTCGGTTAGT
>JBQTJD010000905.1:0-4030 GCA_052387475.1 Anaerolineales bacterium
GTTGGCGCGCTGAACGAGCTTCAGTACCGCGTCAACTTTTTCATTCAACTCCTACAATCATTCATCGCTCTAGGCGTTGGGCTGGTGGGTTTATGGCTGGTCTTCAGCCACACCACCGAACTCGGCGGCTGGTCGCGGCCCGAGCTGCTGGCTGTGATGGGCGTGCACATCCTGATGGGCGGCCTCGTCAACGCCCTCATCCAGCCGAACATGAACCGGTTGTTGCAGGATGTGCAGGAGGGCACGCTCGATTACGCGCTGACCAAGCCCGAGGACGCGCAGCTCATCATCAGCATCCGCGACTTTCGCGTGTGGAGTCTGGTCAATGTAGTGGTGGGCGCGATCGTGCTCGGTTGGGCGCTGATGGAGTTGCAGGGCAGCCTCGGCCTCGTGCAGGCGTTGGCCTTCGCCGTGGCGCTGCTGCTCGGCGGGCTGATGCTGTACAGCTTTTGGTTGATGCTGACCTCGGTGGCGTTCTGGTTCATCCGCGTGGATGAGATGGTGAACCTGTTCGAGGGCGTGTTCGCGGCGGGGCGCTACCCGGTGGGGATTTATCCGGATTGGATGCGGGCCGGGCTGACGTTTCTCGTGCCCGTCGCTTTCGCCGTCACCGTGCCCGCCGAGGCGCTGACCGGTCGGCTCACCGCGCAAACATTGCTCAGCGCGGCGGCGTTGACGGTGGCGTTGCTATTGATCGCGCGCTTCGTCTGGCGGCGCGGGCTGCGGGCGTACAGCGGAGCATCCGCCTGATGCCCCTCAGCGTGAGACAGCCATCCAGGCTGGATCATCCGCCGCGCTACCGGAACTCGCGCCCAACGTCGCGTGATTGGCGGCGGAAGAACTATCTTGAGCCGTCTGCCCGGAACCGGCGTTGAAACGCCATAGCCCGAGCGTGTTCCCATCCGCTGAAAAGCTGGCCGGAGGGGTGAACGCGCCCGTGTAACGCGCCACGTTCGAAAGCCGCACTTCATCCAGCACACCGGCGAAATATTGATAGCCGCTCAATCCACCAAAATAGAGATGCGGCCCTTGAGTCAGCACCCCCACAGTCTGCGCGCCGGCGGCGTTCCCGTTCACAAACACGCGCGCTGACCCGCTGGCATACGTGGCGGCAAGGTGAACCCATTGCCCGGCCTGCAAAGCCGCGCTATGCTGCACCACCTGCCAACCCTGATCGGTCGCGAGCCAAAACGACAACTGGCCGTTGTTGATTTCCAGCGACCACCCGGTGGCATCATCGCCGCCGACCACCACCAACCCATTGGCGTTGCTGACTGCGGGCCGCGCCCACACCTCCACGGTCAGCGGGCCAACGCCGATGACTTGCGCGGCCCGGGCCAGATCATTCACACCATCGAACGACAGGCCAAAGTTTCCGCTGGGCGGCGGTGTGGCGGTGAAGGGTGTGGTAGCTGCCGGGGTCGGTGTACGAGTGGAGGTTGGGGCGCCCACTGGCGTTTGTGTGCGCGTGGGCGTGTTGGTCGGAGAACCGGTGCCGAAAGGCGTGTCGGTGGTATAAACCGGCCCGGCGGGCGCCGACCCGCCATAGCGGCACGTCCCCGCGCTCGCCCCGCCGCTCGCACTATCGTTTACCGTGTTCTGGCACGCGCCCGCCGGGCCTTCTTCAAGATGATAGAGCGCGACAGTATTGGCATCGGCGCTGAACGGCGTGGAAGGTCGCGTGAAGTTGGCGGTGTAGCGTAACGTAGTCGAGAGGCGCACCTCATCAATCCAGCCGCGATACGAGGGATAGGCCGAACCGGCGTCGTGCTTCTCCGCACCGATGACGAGGTATGGATCGTGCGGCTGACCGCTCCGCCCGTTGCGATAACTCACATCGCCGGTCGGGCCGTTGCTCTGCGAATCCAGTTGTCCATCCACAACCATGCGCAGTTGGCCGGTCGAGCGATTACGCGTAGCGGCGATGTGATGCCATTGGCCGTCGGTCACGTTGGCATTGCCGCACAGGGTGGCGCCGGTGCTGCCGTTATTGACGCCGAAGGCCAACCGTCCGCCGCTTAGCGCGATGCCAAAGTCGCCGTAGTCGCCGTCCCAATAAATGTCACGATCAAAAATAATGTTGCCCGTGATCCAGCCATCGTTGCTGCCGCAGGATACGTTTTGCGAGGTATTATCGCCAGGGTTGGCCTTCATCCACCATTCCAGCGTGAAGTCGGTCGCGCCCACATCCGCCGGCACTTGCGGGTCAATGCGGATCTTGATGCGGTCAATGTCGTTGATGCCGTGACCGTAGAAGCGGAGCGAATAGCCCGCGCTCTGCGCTTGACTCGGCCGGGCCGGCGATAACCCGCAGACGACAGTGATGATTAGACATACAACAAAGCTGAGACGGAACCAGTAAGAGGAGAGGAAAGGTTTAAGCATGCATCCATACTAGTGACCTCTCCATGAGGCGAAATCAGACACAGGCTGATAAAAACTGTAGGACTTACGGAATAGGACTCATGGAATCGGGTTGAAATTGCGCCGACTTTCATCAAATCCAGAGTGATTGAAGAAATCATCGCATCGAAGAAGTTCTTGATTTACACATACGGTTTTCAAACATACAGCGGCGCATCAGGAGAGGAGACGGTTCACGTTGAACACAATAGTTGTTTTTCCGCCGCGAGTCTTTCAAGCAATGTGACGGCATGCGCTGGCCCGGGCAGCGCGGCGATCTCATCGCGCATGCGCTCAGCGGCTTGCCGGTAGTTAGGGTCAGCCAGCACCGCCGCTACCGACTCATCAACAGCATCGGGCGTGGCAGCAATGGGATCGAGCATCCGCGCGACTCCAAGCTGTATACAGCGCGCGGCGTTCAATGGTTGATCGGCCCCCATCGGGATCAGCACCATCGGCAGACCGTGCGCCAGCGCGCCCATCACACTGCCCGAGCCGCCATGCGAGACGACGAGGTCGCAGTGTAGCAGCACCGCTAACTGCGGAATGTATCGCTCCATGTGGATGTGCGCGGGTTGCGGGCCGAACTCCTCAGGATCAATGTCGCGTCCTACGGTGACGATGAGGTTGATCGGCAGAGCGCGCAATCCCGCCAGTACGCGTTGAAAGAGGTCGCCGGACTCCATGTTGAAAATGGTGCCGAGCGTGAAGTAGACGGTTGGTTTGTCGTCGAGGCGTGCTCCCCACGCCGGCGCGATTTCATCTCGTGCGGAATCGAGCGTGAATGGACGGAACGAGTGCGCGGTCACGGGCAGCGGGTAGGCGGGATCACGAAAGCGTGGCGGAAAAGGCGAGAGCACGAGATAGCGGCTGAGCATTGTGAGATCGGGATCGGGTGGCAGGCCATGCTCGACGCGCAGCGCACGTAGTGGTTCGGCAATCAGTGCTTTGCGCACGAAGGAACCTGAGGCGATGACGAGCACAGTCGCGTACGGCAGCCCGAGGCGCTCGGCGGCAACCATGCCACCGAAGTCCGTTTCGTCGCACACGAGGATTTCGGGCTGCCACTTGGCGCAGAGGGCGAGGGTGTGCGGCGCCCGGTATTGCGCGCCATCACGCGCGAACCGATCCCGAAATTCCTGGGCCTCCCTCTCAACGTCAAGCGGACGGAGGGGGAGCCTCTCTGGCGCGCCGCCCGCGCTCGTGCCCAGCGTGAAGGTGGTGAAGCCCGCGCCCTCGACCGTCGCGGCCATCGAAGGCCCGCAGCCGAAGGCGATGGTGTGGCCTGCCGTTTCAGCCGCGCGGGCGACCGGCACGAGCGGCTCGAAGTGGCCGCTGCCGCCAACGAAGGTGAAGAGTATGCGCACGGCGATATCCTGTCTTGGGTTCCGGGTGCTTTCAACAAACGTTAGCTATATTACGGGTTTCGGGCATACTGCGAAGCGTCGGACGAAGGGAATAGTGAATAAAGAAACGCCCCAGTAGGGTCAGAAGCGTCTACCTATTTGGGATGACTATTTTAGGATTGTATTTGATCCTAATGCCATTGACTACTGCATCACATTGCCGTGTATAAAATGGCGACGCCACCTTCCAGTTTTTGGACCATTCAATAATTGCTACCAAT
>JBQTJD010000906.1:0-2482 GCA_052387475.1 Anaerolineales bacterium
GGGTGCATTTCAGATTTTTGGTCGCCCGCTCCCCGTCCGCGTCCTCGCGGACGGATGTCCTGCCAGAGCGCCCGCGAGGACGCGGGCTTGGAGCAAACCGACCACTATTGAGAAATGCACCCGTTGACAGTTTTGAGTTTGACGCCCTCCTCATTTCCGCTACACTTGCGCCACGCTGCCCGCCAGAAACAACCTCATGTCCAATCTTACACCCGCCGAGGAACGTGGCCTTATCGGCCTGACGCTGGATGCTCAGTTGCGCCGCGCCTTTGCCGCTCTCTCGCCCGTCGAAGTGGCTGACCTTGTCGACGAGCTGCGTGAAGAGTCGCTGCGGCGCAAGTTGATCTACATGCACGAGGGGCAGGCGGACATCATCCCGGTGATGATGCGGCCTACCGGCGTGCTGCCCGATCAACTCGGCTACTTGCATTTCGTCGGGCTGACCATCGTCAATGCGCTCAAGCGGCTGCCCGATCTTTACGTTCAGGATTTCGCCATCCGCCACAGCGTGCCGCTCACCCCGCCGGAGGAGAAATGGCTGTGGGACAACTGGGGGCCTGACCACCGCGAGAACAACCCCGTCTTCGGGCGGCTCGATTGCGTCGTGGATTTCACCAGCCCGATGTGGAAAGACTCGCTCCATTTCATGGAGCCGAACCTCTCCGGGGTAGGCGGCATCCACCTCATCCCCTCCGCCGAGCAGATGCTGGCCGAGGTCGTCATGCCGCGTCTGCAAAAACACGACCCACAACTGCGGCTGGAGGCCGGGCAGGACTTGCGCGAACTGTTCATGCAGGAGGTGCACGATCATTTGGAAGCCATCGGCCGCCCGAACGGCAACGTGTGTTTCATCGAGCCGAAGTATTCGGGCGACGGACCGGTGGAGCAAGCGATGCTGGCCGAGTATTACCGCGAACGGCATGACCTCACTATCCTGCACGCCGACCCGTCGGAGTTGTACATGCAGGATGGCGAGCCGTGCTGCAATGGCCGCGTTGTGGATGTGGCCTACCGCGATTACGAGATTCGTGACTTGCTGTACGAAGAGGCCGAAGACGGCGTGGACATTGCCCCCATGCGCGCTCTGTTCCGTGGCAACCGCGTCGTGTCCTCGCTGGCCGGTGACTTTGACCACAAAAGTTGCTGGGAGATTTTGACCGATCCGCAGTTCACGCACAAGTACTTCAGCGCGGATGAGCGGCAGGTTTTTCGCCGGCACGTGCTGTGGACACGCGTGCTCTCCGACCGGCGCACGACGTTGCCCGATGGCGAGACGGTAAACCTGCTGGAATACGTCCGTAAGGAGCAGGACATCCACGTACTCAAGCCCAACCGGTCGTATGGCGGCGACCGTGTGATCCTCGGCCCGACTATCACACAAGCCGAATGGGAAGCGGCCATTGACGAGGCGCTCAAGGACGAGGACGTGTGGGTGGTGCAACGCCTCACCCGCATCCCGGTGTATGAATTCCCTGTGGTGGCCGAGGATGGCGCAATCAGTATGGAGCCGTTCTACACGGTGATGGGCCTTGCGCCGACGAAGTATGGTATCGCCTTGCTCGGCCGCGCCTCACAGAAGATGGTCGTCAACGTCGCGCAGCGCGGTGGCATGTGCGCTGTCCTCATCGGCCGGCCGGCTCAGCGATTGATGGGGCCGGGGCAGTCGCAGAAGGTCGAATAGTCGTGCGGTCGAATAGTCGAATAGTCAGTTCGTCGCCGTTGCGCTTCGACTCGGAGAGGACGCGCCGATTGATGGAGCGCGCGTTGGCGTACTCCGACGCTGATGAGACCGAGATCATCTTCAGTGGGGGCGAAGCCGCGCTGACCCGCTGCGCGCACAACGCCATCCATCAAAATGTGGCCGAGACGGATGCCACGCTCGAAATCCGCGCCGTGTTCGGAACACGTGTGGGCGTTGCAACCACCAATGACTTGAGCGAAGCGGGAGTGGCGCGGGCCGTTCAAATCGCCAGCGACTTTGCGCAGCACGCGCCGGAGAAGCCCGAATGGCCCGGTCTGCCGGAGCCACAGACTTATCCCGATGTGCCGCGGGCTTTCGATGAGCGTGTAGCCGCCCTGTGCGACGATCCGCTCAGCCGGGCGCGCGCTGTCGCCGACGTGTGCGCCGCGGCGGAAGCGGCGGGCGCGCAGGCCTCCGGGTCGCTAAGCGTTGCGCGCTCGGAATATGGCATTCTCAATTCGCATGGGCTGTTCGCCTACGCCCCGAGCACGCAGATTGAAGTGACCTACGTCTTCGAGCGCGCGGAGGCTTCGGCGTACGCCCATGCCATCGGCTGGCAGGCAACGCAAATTGATGGTGATGCGCTCGTGGCGCACGCGCTCCACAAGTTGCAGCGCCCGCAACCCTCACGCGTCCTCGCACCCGGCGACTATCCGGTCGTGCTCGAACCGTACGCAGTGTTAGTGCTGCTCGAAGCGATGATCGAAGACGGCATGGGCGCGCTGGCCGTGCAGGAAGAAC
>JBQTJD010000907.1:0-2855 GCA_052387475.1 Anaerolineales bacterium
GTCATGGGCACTGGGCCGCACAGGTACACGTGCGTGTTGGCGTAGTTGCCGTTCACTTTGGCCGTGATCTTGTCCATTGTCAAACTGCCGTCGCGGCTGGAGACGGTCAGCGTCGGGCGAAAGCGCGCGTGCTTCTGCGCCGCGGCCTCGAACTCCTCCCAAAACATCACATCGCCCTCGCCGCGCACGGTGTGGAAGAAGTGGATGTCGCGGTCGAGCACGCCAAAGGCGCTGTCAAAATCGCGCACCCAACTGAGAAACGGCGTCAGCCCGATGCCGCCCGCAATCCAAATTTGCTGCGGGCCGCCGGCTTTGTAATCGAACATGCCGTGCGTGCCGTACACGGTCGCGGCGCGGCCCGGCTGCAATTTTTCGACCATGCGCCGCGTCCAATCGCCCGAGGCCTTGATCGAAAGGCGCAGGTGCGGCTCGCTCGGCGCGCTGCTGATGGTGAAGGGATGCGGCTCGCCCAAATCGCCCTCGAAGCTGACGAACAAAAACTGCCCGGAGCGATACGCCGGCTTCGGCCCGTTGGTCTTGAGCGTGACTTCGAGCGTGGTGCCGTTGAGCTTGCGCGTAGCCTCTACCGTGTGCGGGTACCTCTTGCCGATGAAGGGCGCGAGCAACTCTTTGTAAATATACGCCGCCGCGCCGATCAGCCCGATGGTCCACACGAACGCTTGCGGCACGGGCGTGGTGCGGATGAGAGTGGGGACGAGGTAGACATGGAGCAGCCCGAGGATGAAGAACGCGCCGATGAACTTGTGCGTCCAGCGCCAGTGGTGATAAGCGAGCCGCAGGTGCCCGCCGAGGATTGGGATGCGCGGCGCGAGCGCGAGCAACGCCAGCCCGACCAGCCCGACCAGCGCCGCAATCCCGATGTTGCCGCCTTGCCACTCGGATCCCATCAGCGGCATAGAAGCGAAGTGCGTGAAGGCCAGCACCACCCCGGCCAGCGCCGCGTTCTTGTGCGAGACGTACATCTTATCCAGCCCGCCGAAGTAGGGCTCGAGCACGCGCGGGCGCAGCGCCAGCACCTGCGCGCTCGCCATCAAGATCACCGCGCTGGATGACGCCATCTCGCTTGCGTATTTTTGAAGAAAGGTGGGCTTGCCGTCATCGACTGGAGGAAAGAGGAGCCAGAGCACGATGTTGACGATGACGAGGACGACGATGGCCCAATTGCCGAAGGCTTTTGGTTGCATTGAGTCTCCGAGTTTGATTGCGCGGAGTGTACCACTGAAAACAAACACGCCCGGTGGTGAGCCGGGCGTGTGTGCTTTCTGCCTTCCGCTTACTGCCTACTGTGGTTGCGGGTTGGTGTTCACTGTCGGCGTGATGCCGGGGCCGGGCAGCACGATGGTGGGCGTGGTGCCGACGGGGGTGAAGATGATCTTATCAGTGGCTTTGAGCGCGCTGGCATTCGCCTGCGCGAGTTGCAATTGCAGGTAACCGGGGTTGCGGGCGTAGAGTTCGGCCAGCGCCACTTGCGAAGCCAAATCAGCCTTCGCCTTTTCGGTGGCCGCCAACGCCAGGGCGGTATTGATCGCCAGGTCTTGCTGCGCGGCCAGCAACTCGTTGGCCTTCTGCGCTTCGATGATGCGCTTTTCGGCCTCGACCTTGGCGAATTCGTTGGCCTTCTCGGCCTCGATGACAGCCTGTTGCGCCCGCACGCGGTCACGCTCCAGTTGCGCCAGCAGCGTCTTCTGCTTGGTCTCTTCCTGCAAGCGGCTTTGCGCCACGCGAATCTCACCCTCCTGCTTGGCCTGCTCGGCCAGCGCCTGCGCCTCGGCCCGCAGCTTGTCTTGCGCGGCCTTTTCGGTCTCGAGGCGGCTGGCAACGATGGCGTCGAGCGCGGCCTGCACCTCGGGCGAGAGCACGACCTCCGGCACGGCCACGTTGGCGATCTGCAAGCCATACGAGTCGGCCAGCTTGCTCAACTCCTCGTCAATGCAGTTGCGTAGATCGTCGCGCGCCGTGCCGATGATGGCGTCATCGAACGGCCTCTCACCCACGCACACTTTCATGGATTGTTGTGTCAGGCTCTTGACGCGATCAAGCGCGACCTCATCATTCGTGTACAGAGTGCTGTATTGCGCCCAGTTGGTTTGCAGCACGTCCGCGCGGGTGATGCCGGGGCGAAACACATCGCCGGTGACGACCAGACCGATGCGCTGCTTGTCTTTCGTAATGATTTCCTCATCGCGCACGTTGAAGGGGATGGCTTCACCCGACACCTTCTTGATCTCGACGTACAGGCCGAAGTCGCTATAGACGCCCGGCCCGACAATGCCCTTGATCTGCCCGCCCTGCAATTGCACACCCACCTCCTGCGGCTCAACGCGTTCGAGAAAATAGGCAAATTGGCTGCTGAACACAAGCAGGATCGGGATGCCGACAAAGAGCACCAACAATCCGATGACGACGACGCGCCAGAATGGGGAATCGTTGAACTGTCTCATGAGAAACCCTCCGAACTATGAAACACGAGTGAACTTGTCTCTGTCTACGGGCGCTGCGCCGGTGAGTGACCTCGCAGTGCTGACCGTTGACTGACAGCGGCGCAAGTTTACCGGGCCGGTGAGCGTGGGAAAAGCGGAGACAAGGTGGGTTTGGTTAGGGCACAGGGCAGGTGACTATCGCCTCAGCGCCGGTCACACCCCGCAACACCAAATCAACATGTCGCCCTGAGCGCTGCCGCATTGCCGTTGCGTTGCTTGAGCTTTATCGCGCGAAGGGCCTCACCCCATCAAAGTGAGGCCCATCGCGCGGAAAAGTTCAGAATGGGTGAAGCGCCAGCATTGGCGGACAGGGTGGCATAATCAGGCCCGCCCAAATTGCAAGCGCACCCATGT
>JBQTJD010000908.1:0-9503 GCA_052387475.1 Anaerolineales bacterium
GTCTCGTACTCGGGGCCGCCGTGTTTCTTCTCCACAGCCTTGCCGTTCCATTCGGTCTCGACCACGCGCTTGCATTGCACGGTGCAGGCGTAGCAGGTGTCGCGCTCTTTCAAAATCGTCTCGGTCATCACTTCGCCCGAGATCGGCTCAAAGTCTTCGAACTGGCCGTCGTTGTAGTTGCGGGTGGGCAATGAGCCGATGGAGTTTTGGAATGACACCACGCCGGCGGTGCCGTGCACCTGCAGGCCTTTCACATCCGCATTGTCATCGAGCATCGCCGCGCCACTGCGTGCTAGAGCGTTGATGCCTTTCGCGTCGGCGACGGTCAGCTTTTTCGATTTGCCGCGCGCCACAATCGCCTTGAGATTCTTGCTGCCCATCACCGCCCCCAGACCGGTGCGGCCCGCCGCGCGGTTGGCCATGTTGATGACCGAAGCGAGCGGTGCGCGCTTCTCACCCGCCGGGCCGCACTGCGCGATTTCGATTTTGTCGTCGCCCAGTTCCGCCTTCAACACCTCATCCACTTGCGAAGTGGTTTTGCCCCACAGATGCGCCGCATCGCGGAGTTCGGCTTTGCCCTCACTCAGATACAGGTACACGGGCTTGGCGGATTGGCCGGTAACGACGATGCCGTCGAAGCCCGCGAACTTCAGCTCGGCCGGGAAGAAGCCGCCGAACTGGCTGTCGCCGATGCCGTCCACCAGCGGGGATTTGGCGTTGAGCGTGGCGCGGCTCTGCCCGCTGATGGGCGCGCCGGTCGTCACGCTCAACATCAGCGTCAGCACGTTGTCCGGGCCGAGCGGGTCAGCGCCGGGCTTCATCCCCCTCAAAATGTAATGCATCCCCATGGCCGAGCCGCCGAGGTATTGGCGGTAGAAACTCTCCGGGGGATTCTCGTAGGTGAGCGTACCGTTGCTCAGGTCAACGTGCAGGATGGTACCGGCGTATCCGTTGGACATGGTGAAGTCTCCGTTGGAATTTTGGATTTCTGATTGCAGATTTTAGATTGCGCTGACGTGCTCAATCCAATTCAAGATTTGAAAAGCGGTTGCGACTTTCAGAGTGACCACCCGCACGCAACGTGACCAGGCCTCGAGCCGGCTTACAACCCAGCCGTGCAGTTCGGCCAGAGTGTTCACCGGCGCGCCTCGGCCTGAATGCCGAGCCAGCCGTTCAAAAAATCTCTCGCTTCCTTCCAATCCTGCCAGTCGTCTTCTTCCTGCATCACGGCCTGAGCCAACCGTCGTTGCTCCTCCTTTTCAAGCGTTGTGTGCGTAATTTGCGCCGACCGCGCCCGCAGGTATCCCCCAAACTTTTCAAACGGCATCCCGTACTGGCGCTCAAGCTCAGCAATCCGCTCGCGGTAGCGATCAATCTGGCGCAGGATGTAGTCCGCAACCAACTCACGCACGGCCACCTCCGCCGAGGAGAACGCGCCATGCTGGACGAGAGGCTCGACAATGTGGGTAAGTTCGTGACTGGACATGGGAACACCTGTGACTACTTGATTGAGAGTAGTTGGATTTTACCGGAAGGGGATTGAACCGCAAAGCGGGGCCGACAACGGATTGCCTTCGGCGAAACGGATAAACAGATACCAACGGATGATCCGTTTCTATCCGCTTATCTGTTTGGTGCGGAGCACAATCCGTTGTCGGATGCCCGCCACGGCTACGGCGTTGGGGTCACGACTGTGGTCGCATTCTTGGGCGCGCGCCACTCGAAGTTGTCAAACTCGAACACGGCGGACTCGCCGTCGTTGTACACCTGCACGGCCACCCCCGCACTACCGCTCCTAAGCGTGTCGTCTTCAACTTCGGCGACCATCTCGTCTTTGATGAAGAAACGAAAGCGGTCACCCTCGGCGGCCACGGCCAGCCGGTTCACGCCCTCCGGCTCAATGACTTCAGCCAGCGTCCACTCGCGTAGCGCCGTCCACTCTTCGAGGTAGTAGAGATAGATCGAGTATTGGCTCGTGTCACTGATTTGAAAGTAGTAATAGTTGTCACCGTCGTGACGGAAGATAAGACCATAGTCGGCGTCCTGCGCGCCGCTCACTTGCCGGGCCGCGACCGCCGCGTAAAAGTCGGCGGTTGAGGTGTTGTTCAGCGCCAGGCTCCACCAGATAAAGCCCTCATTCGCCGTCACATCCCAGCGATACTTGCCGCCGGAAATTTCGATGGTGCCTTTAGCGAAGCGGTCATCCTCTTCTTCCGCCAATTCCCAATCGTTGGCCGGCTCGTTATAGAAATCGCGCAGCACGACAGGCCAGCGCGCGTAATCGCTCGGCGAGGGCTGCGGGGTGTTGGTCGGTTCGGGCGTGGCGGTGGCGAAGAATGACGGCGCACCGCAACTCAGGGTGGCGAGCAGCAGCGCGCACAGGCTCAACCTAGGGCGGGGAGATTTCATACCGGCGGATTGACCGGGGGCACGGATGGTTCGGAGACCGGTGTGGCAGCGGACGCGGGGAGCGCCGCTCCTGTTGCGGAAACCTTCGCCTGCAATTCGTTCACCGCGCCGACCAGACGCGCCTGCTCGGCCCGCAGCTCGCGATTTTCCTGTTCGGCGCGCGCCAACCGCACCGCCCCGCTCCGCCCCAAACTCCCACCGCATGCAACATCCATCAGCAGAATCACGAGATAGAGGAAGATACCGATGGTGATGAGCCACGGCTCGCGCACGATGATGGAAGCCACTGCGGCCATGATGAGCACGGCCCAGGCTTGCCAGTTGAGGAGAAACCAGAGGCGGTTGGGATTGGGCATCGGCAAACCAGTGAACAGTCAGCAGTCAACAGCAAACTGTGGCGGCTGTTGACTGTTCACTGCTGACTGTTCACTACTGTTCGGCTGAAATGGAGGTGTAGACTCTCTCGATGGTGGCCGGGTCGCCGGTGAAGGTTTTGCCATTGGTGCGGTTCGCAATCCGCAACAGCACGTCTTGGTCGGCGTCGTCGCCGTAGGCGATGGTGAAGACCTTGATGCCGTCCACGTCTTCGCCGGAGGGCAGACAGTTGAACATGTCGCTCTCGGTGCGGCCGCTGGCGGTGTCCTTGCCGTCGGAGAGGACGACGATGCCGTACAACCGCTTCTCGTCGGCGGCCAGGTCTTCGGCGCGCAGTTCATCCACGCGCGCCGCCCCCGCGCACACGCCGTCATGCAAAGCGGTGCCCCCCTCGGCAAACAGGCCGCGCACGGTGGCGGCCAATCGCTCGGCCACATCGCCGGCGCGGCCCGCCGGTTGCAGCTCGCTCACAGTCTCGTTGAACGCGAGCACATACACCTCGTCGTCTCTTTCTAATCGGCTGATGAAATTGGCGGTGGCTTCCACCGCATTCGCAATCTTGTCGCCCTGCATGCTGCCCGAAACATCCACCACCAAAATGATGGTCGCTTTCTTCTTCGTTTGCAGGAAGACATCCTTCACGGCTTCGGCGGCTTCGCCGGAAGGGCTTTCCAGCGCAGGCACGCTTTGGCGGGTGACGCGCGGGTCGGTGCCGCTCTCCAAAGCAATGGGAGCGCGTAGCGCGACATTGCCATCCACCGGCCGCAGATATTTCTCAATCGCCAATTCCTGTTGCTCGCGCGCCAGCAGATAATCACGATACAGCTTCGCTGCTTCTTTCTGCTCCGCCGTCACCCACTCGGCGTCGAGCGTGCAGTACGGTTGCTCGGTCCAAAATGTGCCCTTGGCCGGGAAGATGAAGGCCAGCGGAAAGCGCAGCTCGCTGGCGCGTTCGGCGTTGGCTTTGAGCGTCTCGGCCTCGCTGGCAGTGGTGGCGTGCAGATATTCGGGGCCGCGCCGCGCCATCAGCGAAATCAAATCGCGCGTTTGCACGCCGTAGTGAAAGGTGTTGAACTCCACTGTCTCGAACGCTTCAATTACGGCCTGGCTCTTGACCGTATCGGGTGTGAGGCTGCTGGTGTTGCCGAGCGTGTCATGCACAAGGGCGGTCATGATGAGCAGGCCGGCGTTCGAGTACGATGGATGAGTATGCCCAAATTTGAAATCGCCCCACTCTGGGTGGCCGTACTTACCCCAGCCTTCTGGGTCGGCGGCGAGGTCCACGAGCGTTTCCCACGTAATCGCTTTATCGGGCCAGCCGAGGGCTTCGGCGAAGGGGCGCCACATGGCAAAACCGATGGGCGCGTACACGGTGGGCGCGCAGGTCTCTGTGACCAGCGGCTTGCCGGTGCGGTCGCGCCACACCTGGTTCGCGCCGTCCACCCAACTCTGGTCGCCGGGGCTCCACACGGTCGGTTGAATCTTGCCGCTGAGGATATCGCCCTGCGAGCCGCCGGAGGTGACGTGAGTGACACGCACGAAGACCGGCTGCCCGCTGGCGGTTTTGATCTGCGCAGCGTTGAACTTCTCGGTGGCCGCGTTCACCCAGTCCTCTTTCGTGTTGGAGGTGACGAAAGAAATCTCCACCGAGCCGGCGGGCGCGGTCTCGGTGTTCTGTGCGCCCGGCCCGGTGACCCCACTGCACCCAATGCCGAGCGAGCCGCACAGCGCGCCGGAGAACAAAACCGACACACAGACGATGGCGCCAAAGATGAGCGCCGCGGCCACGACGATGATGAGGCCCAGCCAACGATTACTGCGACCTTCTGAGAAAAGGCTCACGGTTGCACTCCTGATTTCAGATTTTCGATTTCAGATCTTAGATTGAATACGCCCGTTGCGTCTGACTGTTCACTGACGAAGGACGGATGACGAACGACGAAAGCAAGTTCGGTCATTGCGAGCCTCTACAAGAAGAGTCGGCCTGCGTTCGGCCTTCGTCATTTCGTCGCGACCACAATGCGAAAGCCGAGGAACGGATAGAAGTAGCTAGCCGGATAGCCGCGCCGATATGAGGCTCGCGCGCCGTACGAGGTGTCGTTGTAGCTGCCGCCGCGCGCCACGCGCATGTCGGTCTCCGCTACAAAGGCTTCCTCCGGCAGAGGCGCGTACACACTCGCCGTCCAGTCTTGCGTGTTGCCGGCCATATCCACCGCACCGCACGGGCTGAGGTCGGTGGGTAAGCTGCCGGTGGGTATGGTGAGATTCAAATCCGCTTCGATGGTGTTGGTCAGTCCTGGCCGCCACTCCTCGCCCCACGGCCAAGGGCGACCGTCGTCGCCGCGCGCTGCTCGTTCCCACTCCTCTTCCGTGGGCAGGCGCACCAGCTTGCCCTTCTGCGCGCTGATCCAGCGACAATAGGCTTCGGCTTCGTAAAACGTGATGCCCGTCACCGGGTGATCCGACCGTTGCTCCTGAGTGCGCCAATCCTGTGGCTTCGAGCGGTCCTCGCGCCCCCATCCCAAGGTGAGGGTGCGACGCCACGCCCAGCCCGTTTCGCTCCACCACTGCCGTTCGCCATAGCCCTGCGCGGCGACGAAGTTTTCGAACTGCTTCACCATCACCGGGGCGTGGGCGATTTCAAATTCGGGGACGTTGACTTCACGGCGGGGCGCTTCGCGTGGATGGAAGCGGCTGCCCATGAGGAAGGCGCCGGACGGCACGCGGTGCAGCAACCCGATTGAGCCGAGGTGGGCCTCCGGGTTGGCGGCATCCCGCTTCACCCACTGTTTGATGAACTCCGCGCCTTCATCGATTTCGGCCATGCGCGGAATTTTAGCACGCGGTTCGGCGTGGGGACGGCAGGGGAAAGGTTGGGAAAGGAGGGAACCGAGGGAGCGCGCTGAGCGAGTTCCCTCAGTTCCCAATCACTTCTGAACGAGCGGCAGGTAGAGCTGATTTGTCAGAACAAAGCGGATGCGGCGCACGGCGCTGCCGTCGCTGTAGTATAAGGCCTGTGTACTCTGATAGGGTCCGAACTCCATGTGGCGGATGGCAAACAACGCTGTGGCAAAATCCGCGCCGGCGCGTGAATATCCGCCACCGCCATTGGGCACGAGCCGAAACACACGTCCACAATTGCCGTCTCCAAACAGGTACGAGCCATCGTAGCCCGGCCACAGCCCCGCCGGCACGAATGCGCCTGCGGTGACATACTCACAGCCGGTGCTTTGGTTGTACCAATCTATGGGCAGGGTCGTGCTGCCGGGATTGGGGACGCCCGGAGTGCAACTGAGATTGTTGGACGGACACGGCCCTTCCCACAAATTCCAGCCGTAGTCCACACCCGGCAGGCCGTCGTCCACTTCCTCCCAAGTTTGCTGCCCCACGTCATTGATGAAGAAGCGCACGGTGTTGCCGCTGGTCGTGGGATCCATGGCAAAGCGAAACGGATTGCGTAATCCAAAACTATAAATCTCCTGACAGTTCGTGGAGTTGGAGCCGTAGTTCTGCGGGCCGGGTGTGCCGCAGCGCCGCTGACTCGAATCGCCGAAAGTTGGGTTGCCCGCTGCGGGTGTGCCGTCCGCGTTCACGCGCAAAATCTTGCCGCTGAGCGTATTGCGCAAGCGCGCCAGGCCCCCGCCCGTCCCCGAGTCGCCGGTGGCGATATACAACAAGCCATCCTTGCCAAAGTTCAAATCGCCGCCGTTGTGGTTGCCGTTGAGTGAGCGGATGTTGTCTACGAGGATTTGTTCGGTCGTCGTTACAATCGTGTTCCCCGAAAACGTGAAGCGGGAGACGCGGTTGACGACGTTGGGCGAGTTGCGGCCTCCGCCGCTGTCGCAATTGGTGAAGGCCGTAGGCGTGACCACCGCCGTGTAGTATAGATACACATAGTTGTTGCTGGCAAAATTGGGATCAACGGCAACGCCCATCAAGCCGCGCTCGAAGTCGCTACAGATACGGCGTTGCGGCCACTGGGTGGTGAAGTCAAGGGCCGTAGCGGTCAGGCTGCCGGTGGTGGGATTGTAAACGCGCAGTACACCACTCTGAGAACCAACCAGCATGCGCGCGTCCGGCGTGAAGGCAATGGCAATCGCGCCGCTGAAGCTCGCCAGCGATTCATCCACAAAGCCAGCCGGCACGGTCTGAATGCCTGCGTTCGGCGGAGGTACTTCCTGCACGGGCGTCGCGCTCAGCGTGCTGATGAGCAATACCAAAGCCAATCCGACTCGCGCCGTCGGCGAGAATTTCCACATATGCTCTTCCTTTCTCAATGCCCGTTTGCGGTAACGGGATCATTGTGCCCCAATCAGGGATGGGGTGATATCGGGAAAATTGCGGAGTGCGAAGTAACGGGAAACGAAGGAAAGAAGGGAAATCTACTCAGGCAAAGTTCCATCAGTTCCTTCAGGTCATTGAGTTCCCGCTTCAGTCTTGGCGATCCAGCCAGTTGCTCACCCATTCGAAGCCAAAGGCCACGAACACCACGCCGCCGGCCACCAGCGCGCCGCCGACCATACACAACAGCCCCGTCGCCAATCCGCCCCAGCCGTAGAATAGATAAATCAGCCCACCCCCAACCAGAAACAGCATGACGAAGAAACCGATGAGGAGATTGCGCTCGGTGGCTGAGCGGAAGCGGCGCAGGTCGGTGGGTTTAGGCGACTGGGTGTGAGACATGACGTCATTGTAACGGTGAAGCCACGCCGAGGATAATCGCCCTCGCGTCGGGTGCATTTCTGGAAAGTGGCCGATTTGCTCCAAGCCCGCGTCCTCGCGGGCGTTCTGGCAGGACATCCGTCCGCGAGGACGCGGACGGGGAGCGGGCGACCAAAAATCTGAAATGCATCCCTCGCGTCGGCGGCGCTTCGGCGGTAAACTACGGCCATCCAGCGCTCAAGGGACAAACGCATATGCAGATCTGGCTCATCATCTCACTTGTGATCGCCATTCTCGCCGTCATCTTCGCTTTTCAAAACGGCATCACCGTGCCCATCAGCTTTTTTGTCTGGCAAACCGAGCGGCTGCCATTGGCGCTCGTGTTGCTCATCGCCACCGCCGCCGGCTTTCTCATCAGCCTGTTCGCTTCCATGCCGACTTTGGCCCGCAACCAATGGAACCTGTCGCAGCAAAAGCGACGCATCACCGACCTCGAAAAATCGCTGGATGATCAAAAAGCGCGCGCGACCAATCTGGAAACGCATGTGCAGGATTATCGCACGCGGCTCGAAGGCGCGGAGAAACGGCTGAAGGAGATTGGGACGTCACTGACAGCGAACGATCCGAAGTAAACGCTGGCGCTCGTGCTCAAAGAAAAGGCAGACCACACTCGGTCTGCCTTTTGCTTTCTGCCGCCTGCTGAGTGCCCCCTATAGGACTTGAACCTATAACACCACGGATGTAAACCGTGTGCTCTGCCAATTGAGCTAAGGGGACGGCCAGTACGCGGCGATTATAAAGGATGAAGGATGAAGGCGGAAGGATGAAGACGACCTCTATTGACGCCCGGTGAGTTGTTCATCCCCTAAAGGTTGTTCCATCTTCCACGTAGGAAAGAGGTTAGGAAGTGGTCCGATAACCATCCTAAATCTGTGTCCCAATTCTGACCCGAGGGCGATTGACTCCTCGCGTGACCGCTTCTACACTTTTCAGCGCATCGGCCGTTCGGCCGGTTGATAAAGGATACGCTGCATGCCTGACTGGTTGGGTCGCATGTTCGGCCCATATCGCATCCTTGAGCGCATCGGCTCCGGGGGGATGGGCACGGTGTACAAGGCCTACCAAACGGGGCCTGACCGGCTGGTGGCCATCAAAGTGCTGCCCGACCAGCAGGCCCACGATCCAGTCTTCCTGCGGCGCTTCCAGCTCGAAGTCCAACTGATCTCCCAACTCGAACATCGCGCCATCGTGCCGGTGTACGATGCCGGCTTTTACAACGAGCAACCCTATCTGGCCATGCGCTATTTGTGCGCCGGGACGGTCGGGGATTTGCTGCTGCGCGGGCCGCTGTCGCTGCCCGATGCGGCGCGCATCCTTACCGACGTTGCCTCTGCCCTCGACTACGCCCACGCGCGCGGCATCATCCACCGCGATATCAAGCCGAACAACGTGCTGGTGGATCGAGACGGACATGCCTACCTGACCGACTTTGGCCTAGCCAAGGCGATGGAGCTAACAGGTAATGTGACCCGCTCCGGTGAGATGCTCGGCACGCCCGCCTACATGGCCCCGGAGCAAACGCTGGGGCGCCCCGTGACGGTCCAAAGCGATGTGTATTCGCTTGGGGTGATGGCGTACGAGATGGTAGCAGGCCGCCCGCCGTATAGCGCGGAGACGCCGATTGCAACGGCGTTGATGCATGTGCAAACGCCGCTGCCTGCGCTGCGGCTGGCGCGGCCGTCGTTGCCGGAACCCATCGAGGCCGTGTTGCAGAAAGCGCTGGCCAAAGAACCGGCTGAGCGCTATCAGACCGCCGGGGAACTGGCACAGGCTTTCGCGGTAGTGGTCAACGGCTCTGCGCCTTCCCAGGCGCTCACACTGCCGATACTGGCCAGCGAGATTGCGTATTCGAAGAGCGGCGATCAAATCACGCCGGGTCTGCGCCGTCACCTGCGCACGTTGGACCGCCGCGAACAGTGGCGCAAAACCCGGCGCTGGCTGCCGCGCGTCGTCGGCGTTGCGCTCGTGTTGCTGGCGTTGCCGGGCCTGTATGTGTC
>JBQTJD010000909.1:0-5082 GCA_052387475.1 Anaerolineales bacterium
CACGTTCACCGCGAGCACGGCCAGCAAACTTACCGCCCCAAGCACAGGCCGCACGCGCCAAAGCGCAGTGATGGCCGAAGCCGTGGTCAGTGCGACCACGAGATACAGCGGCAGAAAATAGCGCCCGGTCGCAACGGTGCCGAAGCGTGTGCCGATGAGGATAATGGCTAACGTGAGCGGCAGCAGCCACATCAATCGGCTGCTGCCCGAACTCATCACCGGCTGCCCGCGCCGCGCACCCCACACATGGTAAGCGGCCACCATCGAATAAATTATCATTGTCAGCACGAGCATTGGCCAGGGCAGAAACTCCACGCTCCATGGGGGTCGCAACCCCAACACCGCCGGCACACCGAGCAACGCAAAGCCGAGAGCGCGTTCGCCAGGGCCGAGCACACGCGCGGCGATGCCGTCCACTTCCACCCCCAGTAGCGTTTGCAGCGCTGCCCATTCGTATGTGAGGTTGTGCCACCACCACGGCGCGCTGCCGAGCAGAAATGCAATTGCCGCCATAAGATAGCTCGGCCACAACTTCCATTGAAACCTCAGCAAACCGATCAGGCCGATGGGCAGAAGATAAACGCCCGCGAGGCCGAGCGTCCAAAAGGCCAGCCCGCCGATCAGGCCCAGCGCGAGCCAATAAGTCCGGCTGCCTTCGCGACCGCCGAACGTCACTTCCCACCCCAGCCACAAGATCAAATTGCCGAGGAGCAAACTCTCGCTATAACCACCGAGCGAGGCGGTGGTGTACGTGGTGACGAGCACCGGCGGTAGCGAGCACAGACACGCCGCCAGTGTTGCTACGCGCGCATCCGCAAACCAGCGCCGCGCCAAAATCCACACGCTGGCGATATAGCCGGAGTACAACACGATTTGCACGGCGCGCACCGCGAGCACACTTTCGCCGAACAGCCGAAACGCGCCGGCGACGAGCCAGGCATCAAGGCTGCCCATGTATGCCTGGCCGTAGAAGAACACCGGGCGCGCGCCCTGCAGGATGTGGCGGGCCATCAGCGCGATGACCGTCTCATCGCCGTTGAACGGCACGGCCTCAGCCCACAGCAGCATGATACGAAACGCGACGGCGATAACGCAGGCAAGCGTCAAATATCCCCAGCCGGCACGCGCTCGATGCACGACACCTCTCACCGACTGCGCCGTCACAGATGGGAAGGACGTCACGGTGTTACCGTTGCTCGATATACACGCAATGAGCCGAGCGGCGCATCCGCCTGCCCGCCAATGACGGCCACTTCCTCAAAGGCCCGTGAGAAATCAGCACCCAGGAAGTGGGCATACTCTCGCCGCAATGCGTGATCGTAATCAATCACCCAGGTGGTGAAGCTTTGGTCAAGGTAGTCTGCAATCGCCCGTTCGCGTACCGCCTGATAAGCGGCTGAGTTGACGACACCGTCGAGATTCAAGACCACACGTCCGCTGTAAAATGCGTAGATTCCGGCGTTGAAGCTGGCCGCCCTTTCCCCGGCTGGCACATGTTGGCGAAGCCACAGGCTGCCCAGCAGCATTTCCTTTTGCCAGGGGTACAGACCGACCTGCCAGAATCCATAGCCGGTGATTCCGCAATAGGCCAGCCAGCCAGCCAATAGGCCTAAGGCGAGCGACCGGCGAATACGATACGAGGCGGCGACCAGGGCGCCACTCACGGCAAAGACTGCGGCCATCGGCAAGAAATACCACGGGCGCGGATACCAGCGCAAACCGGCGTGAACGACGATAAGCAGGCCGCCTGCCAGGAGCAGCGGCGCGATCACATGCAGGGGCCACGGTGGCTGTGAACGGCGAACTTGAAGCCCGAGGAGCAGACCAATCGTCACTAGCCAAACCACCCCCCCCCCCATCAGCGGCATCGCCACAGGATCGCCCCGTAACCAGAAGTAGCCGGCGCCCAATTGTCGCAAGGCCTCGGCTGCCCATGTCCATAGGTCAGCGCCATGCATCAGCTCGAAACGAACACGAATGGCATACGGTACAGCCACACCGCTTTCTTGTAACCATTGCCCGGTCACAGAGTAGCTCCAGAGGAACCAGGGTAAGGCGACCAGAGCGGCAACGAGACCGATGAGAGCACTTCGCTTGAGTCCCATTGGCCACCCCCAGAAGAGGCCCAGACTGAGAACCGTTAGCGCCAGGAAAAACACGCTGTCGCTGCGCGCCAAAAACATCAGCCCACCCAGCAGACCCAGGCCGCCCAACTGCCGGGCTGTGCCTTCTCGCTCCAAACAACGTACCGCCTGCAGCCAGAAAAGCGTCAGACAAGCCATCCCCAGCGCTGTCTCCAATCCATTGACGGTCTGTAGCACAACTGTTGGGTTGGCGGCATACAACACCCCTGCGAGCACGCCGTAACGCTCCTGCCGAGTGAGCCGCGCACCGATTTGTGACAGACTCCAGACTGCAACGCCATCGAACAGTGAAGCGAGGCTGAGGGCCATGTGGATGTGGGTATCGGTCAGCGCATCGGCCGGTCCAAAAATCGGCAACAAGACCACATACCAGAGTGGGTGAAAGCCATTGGTGGTGTTAAGTCCATCAATGCTCACGACACCGGATTGAACGGTGTGATGGGCGAGCATGAAGTAGTAGTAAGCATCGTCGGGCAGTGTCTTTTCAATCAGTTGCGCACCGGGCTGCCAGGCCACCCATAAACGGAGCACAACGGCTGCGAGCACAACGGCCCACAAAGCGAGGCGTCCTGAATGTGTATGAAAGTATCCAGCCACGAAGGTCATCGCAGTGGCCTGCTCATCTTCCAACGCGCCAAACCCTAATCGGCCCGCCGCCATGCGGCGCCGTCACTACGTGTGACGCCATCACTCGCGCACATAGCGCGCTAGGACGACGTTGGGCAGCTCATAGTGCGTCATCTCCCGCCAGCCGTCCAATCCAGCGAACGGCCAATTCAACGCCTGCACCACCCACACCTCCCGCGTGTCCGAGGCAGTCGCTGCCAACTCCGAGGCGGTCAGTGCGTACCAATACCCGCCGGGCGGCGCAACGTAATCGGCATAATCACGCAGCCCAACGAAGCGCACGTCCGGCCCAGCATACTTCAGTTCAAACGGCAGACGATTGTAAAGCGGCGTGAAGGCTACGGTGTCGCCAGGCTGAACCACTTGTGCCACCCTTTCTGCAACCGCCGACCACGTCAAACCACTCACGAATACATTGGGTTGATTGAGCGCCAACAAGCCGACGAGCACCACACTCACCCCAACCGTCGGCCAGCGGATGCGGTGCAGGACTTCGGACAATGTGACGGCCAGCAACACATATAACGCCGGCGCGACGATGAACAGGTAACGGGCGTAGAAAACGTTCTCCCAAAACGACACAGCCACAACCAGAAAGGTGGGCGCGAGGGTAAACACCAGCACGAACCGCGCCTGCGCGTCGCGCTTCGCCAAGAGATAAAGGCCTACACACGTCAGCAGCACCACCGCCGGCAGCGCCACCAATACCGCCTCTTTCGGCCAGCCGCGCAACTCCGCGCCGAGGGTGAACGTGTCCAGCATCTCCACCACGGCGCGCACGGAAAGGGGCGGGATGAAGGCATAGGTATTCGGCGACCATTGCAGTTGCGCGAGCAGCAGCGGGGCAAGGCCAGCCGCGCACAATGCTATACTGCACACTGCCAGCGTTGGCACAAATGGGAAAGCTGCCGACCGCCACTCACGCAGCCACAGCCCGACGCCGGAAATTGCCACGACGAGGGCGACGAGGTAATTGGTAGCGATGCCCGCCGCGCCCACCATAGCCCAGAGCAGCCAGCGAAGACGTGAAGGGCTTTGCAGCAGCGCCAGCGTGAGTGACATCAAAACGGCCACGCACAACAAACCCAGCCCGTAAGGCCGAATCTGCCGGACGACGAATTGCGTCTGGTATGCGGTGACGAACAGCGCACCCGCCAACAGGCCGGTCGTTTCGCCCGCCACGCGTCGCCCGAATTGCACCATCACAGCCGTTGTGGCCACACCACACAGGCCGCCCAAAGCCCGCATGTAAAACTCATCATTATACGTAGGAGCGGATTGCATCCGCGACCACGCGCGCACCACCGCGAAATACAATGGCGGCATTGTCTCGTTGCGTTCGATGGAGCGCACCATCTCGGTCACGCTCTCTGCTCGGATGTGAAGCAAGGTGTAGGCTTCGTCGCTCCAATAATCGGGGCGCTGTAAATCACGAAAGAGCAGCCATGTCGCCATCAACAACACGATGCCTGCAATGATGCTGTAACGTGTGGGCGAGAGGGCCAACATGGGAGCGACTATATCCGTGAGCGGTCACTGCATAACAGGGGGAATCGGTTGGGGAGCGATACCGCGCCAGCGTGCGAGGGAGGCGCCCGCCCAACGCCCGCACGTAGCTCGGCGCGCCCGTCATTCATAGCGGCACAGACCTGTGAGTTGAAGCGCAATTTGAAAGAGAAACTTGGGATTGTAGAGGAGATAGCGTCGCCACAACCGGCGCGGCTCGTGGGTGAGGCGGAACGCCCATTCGAGGCCAGTACGCTGCATCCAGCGCGGCGCTTGTTTCTGTCCCCCGGTGAAAAAATCAAATGCCGCCCCCACGCCGATGAGCAGCGGCGCGGCTAGTCGCGGGCGGAAGCGTTGCATCCACAAATCCTGTTTCGGTGAACCGAGGCCTACCCACACGATCTGTGCACCCGAGGCATTAAGAGTTTGCACGAGTGCCTCTTCTTCGGCGGCGGTGGCTGAGCGAAACGGCGGGCAGGCATGGCCCGCCACGGGCAGGCCAGGGAAGCGCGCTTGCAAATTCAACGCAAGTCGCTCGGCCACGCCCTCACCGCCTCCGAGATAGAACTGTGTATATCCACGTTGCGCCGAGGGTTCGCTCAACGCCAACACTAAATCTGGTCCATATACGCGCCCCACTTCTTTTGCGCCCAACGCGCGCAACGCCCACACCACCGGCATGCCGTCGGGCGTTACCCAGTCGGCGTCGTTGAGCGCCGTGCGCACCTCCGCGCGCTCGTGGCCCTGCATCAGCGTGTACACCGGGCACGTGCTCACATATGCGCGGCCATTATCCTCCACAACC
>JBQTJD010000910.1:0-10088 GCA_052387475.1 Anaerolineales bacterium
TCGTTGTAATCCTGATAGACCGTGCCGAGGATTGACCCCGCGGCCCGCACGCCCACGCGCACGCTGGCGAGGGGCAGGCCGACCAACGCCAGAAGCAAAGCTGCCAGCAAGGCTCGTCGCATGAACCGAGTAGACCTCGGAAGGAAGAAAGTCGTCATCGGGTCTCCCAAAATGAAGTTGCGCCTGTTGGCATTATTTCAACCACGATATCGCCTCACAACACGCCTACAGAAAGGTTAATGAAAATAATACGTGGAATTGGGGATTGCGGCAACCATGTGCGGGCCAGTATTTTCACCGAGGCCGGCGCAGCGGCGTTAGCGCTGCCGCGTGCAGGGCCACTACTCACGCCCGCATCTTGGCCTTGAACGTTTGGGCGTGCGCCTTACAGTCAATGTTTTGTATGAATCGGCGTCGGGCTTACTCGGATGAGGCGATATCAGTTGGGGAGGCAATCCGCTTGAACCACTCGATTTGATCAAAGTCTGCATCGAAGCTGGCGAGGTATTCAAGTCTCCGCTGTCAGCACGCCAGCGCAATCAGCGAGTCGTTGAAGTTGAGTTCGCCACCGCTTTGCTCCACCACCGCGATCACGTCATCGTAAAGCACCGGCAGATCGGGATACACCCAAACCGTCAGTTTGGGCGGGAATTGCGCGCGGAGTTGCGCCATCAATTCGGGCAAGCTGGCGACACGCCGCTTCTCGTGGACGCGGCGCGCCAGCACACTCACGGCTTCAGCCAGGACACAATCAAAAACAATGGGCTGAAAGCTGCTATTCTCCAGCGCCGATTGCAACGCGAGTGTTGGCGCGCGCCACACATCCTTCTCATCAATCCAACCGATGATGAAGGAGGTATCAAGCGCAATCGTTTTCTCAGCCATCAATCGTCGTCATACAACGCTTCGGAGTCAGCCAACGCATCTCCGCCCAGCGCGACAAGGCCTGACAAAGGCCGCATGGCCGCCCATGAGACCGTTCGCGTGGGATAGGTGTACTCGCGCTTCACTGTCTTGCGTCGCTTCGATTTTTCTGCCGCCACCGTCACGGTCACGCGCACTTCGGTGCCTTCCGGTAGCCGAAGCGGTTTACGCAACTTGAGTGTGCCCTTGGAGTAACGAGCTTCTAAATTGGGATAATCGGCCATGTTTGCCTCCGCTGCTACGGATTATACCCGTCGTTGACGAGGTAAAAAAAGCGAGCGCAGACAGGCGATGTCTGCGCTCGCTGACCTTTCACTGCCCGGCAATTTAGAACAACCCCTTCACCTTGCCGGTCTTCAAATCCAAATCAATATCGAAGAACGACGGGCGCGTGCTCAGGCCCGGCATCGTGCGCATCGTGCCCACCAACGGGTAGAGGAAGCCCGCGCCCACGCTGGCGCGGATGTCGCGGATGGGGATGCGGAAGCCGGTCGGAGCGCCTTTGAGTTCGGCGTTGGCCGTGAAGCTGAGGTGAGTCTTGGCCATGCAGATCGGCAGCCGGTCGAAGCCCAACCGCGTGAACGTCTCGATTTTGCGTTCGGCCTCCGGCTCGAAATCCACACCGTCGGCGCCGTAGTACGCGGCAATAGACTCGATCTTTTCTTTAATGGTGGACTCGAGCGGGTAGAGGAACTTGAACTGCTTGGGCTTCTCCGCCGCTCGCACCACCGCTTCCGCAAGTTTCTTGGTGCCCAGTCCGCCGTGCGCCCAGTGCGTGCACTTCACCGCATCTTCGGCCCCGGCCTTCACCGCTGCCTCGCGGATCAGGTTGATCTCGGCCTCGGTATCGGTGGCGAAGTTGTTGACCGCCACGACCACCGGCACGCCGAATTTTTTGGCGTTGCCGATATGGCGCAGCAGATTGGGCAGACCGGCGCGCAACAGGTCGAGGTTCTCATCCGTGTACGCTTTATCTAGCGGCTTGCCCGGCGTCACCTTTGGCCCACCGCCGTGCATCTTCAGCGCCCGCACCGTCGCGACCATGACGACCGCATCGGGTCGAAGACCTGATGCCCGGCACTTGATATCCATGAACTTTTCCATGCCGATGTCCGCGCCAAAGCCCGACTCGGTGACGACGTAGCCGTCTTTGCCGACGAGCTTCAATGCAATCTGATCGGCGAGGATGGATGATTGACCGTGGGCGATGTTGGCGAACGGCCCGGCGTGCACAAAGGCCGGCGTGCCTTCCAGCGTCTGCATCAGGTTGGGCATGATCGCGTCCTTCATCAGCACCGTGATCGCGCCCGCCACGCCGAGATCATCCGCTGTCAGCGCCTCGCCACTCTTGCTCGTGGCGAAGATCATCCGCCCAAAGCGCTCGCGCATGTCCTCGAGCGAGGTCGTCATCGCCAGAATCGCCATGATCTCGCTGGCCACGGTGATGTCGTAACCGGTGGTGCGCGTGAAGCCTTTTTCCTCCGGCCCCTGCCCAATCGTGATTTGCCGCAACATGCGGTCGTTGATGTCCACCACGCGGTTCCATTGCAATGTGCCTGGGTCAATGTCGAGGCGAAACAGTTGCCGCGTTTGCTCCGGCGTCAGCGCATCCGGGTCGCCGGCCGAGAAGCCGAGCTTCTTCATCCGGCGCAGGTGGCACTCCGCAAAATGGCGTTGGCCTTTTTTGTCTTTCGGGCAAAACGCATTCTTGAGTTTTTGATCGTCGGGCTGCTCGTGCTCGTGGAACATGCGCGCATCAATCGCCGCCGCCATGAGATTGTGCGCGGCGGTGATGGCGTGGATGTCGCCGGTGAGGTGTAAGTTGAACTCCTCCATTGGGATGATCTGCGAGTAGCCGCCGCCCGCCGCGCCGCCCTTGATGCCAAAGGTCGGCCCCATCGAAGGCTGCCGAATGCACGTAAACACCCGCTTGCCGAGATGCGCGCCGATGGCCTGCGACAAGCCGACCGTGGTCGTGGTCTTGCCCTCGCCGAGCGGCGTGGGGGTAATGGCGGTGACGTCAATGTATTTGCCGTTCGGCTTTTTCGCCAGCCGTTCCAACACATCCAGCTTCACCTTCGCCTTGTAATCGCCGTACAGCACCAACTCAGCCGGCTTCAGCCCGGCCTCGGCCGCCACCTGCGCCACGGTCTTGAGTTTGGCCGACTGCGCGATCTCGATATCGCTCGGCACCGAACTCAGCAGTTTGAGTTTGGTCGGCTTGAAGCCGTTGGCCGAAACTTTGGGCGCGGCTTTGCGCTGGGCGATGAGTTTAGCTTTGGATTTTGTCTTTGCGGCTTTCTTGGTGGGCATAGCAGGCTCCGGAAAAATTTAGCCACGAATTAATCCCCTTCGTGAAATTCGTGCAATTCGTGGCAAAGGTTTGTGCTGGATTAGCCTTTGCGCGCGGAGCGGCGCGCTTCGCGGGCAGCGCGTTCGGCCGTCACATCGCGCGCGTCACCACTTGCGGTGGGCGCAGCGACGGTGGCGGCTGCCGGGGCCGCGGCTTTCAGCTCCGGTTGCGGTAACAACGATGCTTGCATCGCGCGAACCATCTTCAACCACTCGGTGCAGTTTTCGTCATGGCCCATCATCACATCCGCAGCCATGATGGCTTGTTTGATCTCGTGCTCGATGGGGTTGGTGATCGCGCACGTCATCCCCGCCGCAATCGCCATCGCCAGAAACACGCCGTTGAGCGCCGGTCTGCCGGGCAAGCCGAAGCTGATATTGCTCGCGCCGCAGCAGCAATTGACGCCTAGTTCCTCGCGGCAGCGGCGCACAATGGCGAACAGCGATTGTCCCGCCGACCGCATCGCCCCGATGGGCATGGCCAGCGGGTCAATCAACACATCCTCACGCGGGATGCCGTAGCTCTCGGCGCGCTCGACGATGCGTTTGGCGACGGCGAAGCGCACCGCCGGGTCCTCGCTGATGCCGGTCTCGTCGTTTGAGATGCCGATGACCGCGCACTTGTATTTCGCCACGAGCGGCAGCACCACATCAAGCCGCTCATCTTCACCGGTGACGGAGTTGAGCAGCGGCTTGCCCTGGTATGCGGCCAGACCAGACTCAAGTGCCTTGACGATGGATGAGTCAATGACCAGCGGCACTTCGGTCACCGACTGCACGATGCGGATGGCTTCGGCCAGGATGCCCGGCTCGTCCGCCATTGGGATGCCGGCGTTGACATCGAGCATGTGCGCGCCGGCCTGCACTTGCGCGACGGCGTCTTTGCGCACGCGGTCGTAGTTGCCGGCGGCCATCTCAGCCGCGAGCAGCTTGCGCCCGGTGGGGTTGATGCGCTCGCCGATGATGACGAACGGATGGCCGGGGCCAATGCGGACGGTTTGGGTGGGTGAAGTGATAATGGTTTCCATGTAGTCTTTCGAGACCTTAGAGCGAACTCCTGTTTGATTACGGCAATTCGTCACACCCGCGAAAGCGGGTGTCCAGGCCACGCTATTGGATTCCCGCAGCTTGCCCCCGCGAAAGCGTGGGGCGGGAATGATAACCGTAACTCAATCTGAAATCTGCGCTAGGGTTTAGAAAATTCGATGTTTTGCGCGCCGTGCCACAGGCACAGGCGGCCCAATTCTGCCAGATGTTCTCTGCCTTCAACAATAGTCAAAAAGTGATTGCCCGCGAGTTGCCCGACCTTGCTGGCGAAGCGCGTGCTGCCGTACGGAAACAAAATCTCCGTCTCACTGATGCCGCCCGGATAATACAGGATGTCACCGCGCGAGGGGAAGCTGGTGTGATTCTCGTATCCAACGTCCAGCCGAAAATCACCGAGTGGTATCCAGCAGGCCTCCCCGCTCCACCGCGCGTGAATGAGCTTTTGCCGGAACGGCAGCAACTTTGCGAAGGCCGCACACGTCTGCGGCGCGGCGTCAGTTTCCATGCGGGCGCTGAAAGTAAATGGGCCAACGGTGACGCGAAGCAGATCGCACACTTAACCACCCACCTTGCGATAAGCCATCTCTACAAATGGTTTTGCGATTTCAAAATCGCCCTCTGATTTCAATGTGATTTCTACGTCTCCAGTACCGTAGTGTCCAATGTTGCTTACATCACGTGCAATCGCAGGCATCGGTGAAATATCTTTGGGGTCAAGCTTCAGATAAAGTATTACTCGTTGATTTTGCAATTCCATACAGGCGATGTTTTGTGAAATCTTGTAAGCGACGTACAGTTTTTTGGGAGCTTCTTCTATTGCTGGATCAAGTCCAAGTATAAATTCCTGTACCACGAGGGCAAGTTCTCTTACTTTATCCGGCTTCCCATCTAAATGCTGCTCGAACGTGTAACTACCAGTTGCTCGGGAAATTGCTGCCTTTTTGCCAGCTGCCACCATGACAGGATTCTTGTCGGTAATCAAACCCCTTTCGCTGGAGTAGGCATCCTCTTGTACCACCGGTTCGAGATACAGCAGCTTATTATCGAACAGTCGGTAGGTCCAAAGCTTGATATTGGCTTCCATGACTTGGACCGCATAGAGATCATACTTTCTGTAGTTCGGCGCGATGCAAATTACGCGCACATCAGACCAATCTACCTCGACTGAATTACCGAGCGATTTCTGAACGGCTCTCTCGAAATCTCCTTTGTGATCATGTATCCACGCCAAGTAGTATAAGCTTTGATTGATGAGTTCGGATGAAACCACTTTCTTGTACTCGATAATCACCGGGTTGTCATCTTCAGACAAAGCCAATGTATCTATTCGTCCGCCATGTTGTGCGCCGGTTGGGAACTCTGAAGCAACGAAGCGGCAGTTGAATACCGTTTGAAGATTTCTCTCAATCAGTTCTTGCAGGGTTTTTTCTGCCAAGAAATTAGTTTGTTCAACTGGAGCAAGCTGGTGATTTGAAATCGCAAATAATGGCATAACCTCTCACTGTTCACAGTCAAAGTCTGACCACCACAAAATCAGACCGCGACACTAGACACTTCGACACTCGACACTGGCCTGCGCGGCAGCAACCCCGCGTCTTCAATAATCTCCGCCACCAACTCTTCCTGCCGATAGGCCATGACGTGCACGCCGCTCACCCCGGCGATCTCGCGCACCTGTTGAATAATCTCGATGCACAGCCGCTTGCCCTCGACCCCCTGCTTCTGCGCGCCTTTAAGCCGGTTCACCACCTCGTCGGGGATGTGCACGCCAGGCACATTCGTCCGCATCCACTCGGCGATTTTAGCCGAGCGCAGCGGCCCAACGCCGACGAGAATAAAAAGTTTCTCGTGCAGGCCCATATCCCGCACGCGCCGCATGAACTCAATCAGACGCGGCACGTCGAAGCAATACTGCGTCTGGATAAATTCCGCGCCCGCCTCCCATTTCTTCTTCAACCGCAGCGGGCGGAAGTCGTACGGCGGCACAAACGGATTCTCAGCCGCGCCAACAAACACCCTCGGCGGCACGTCGAGCTTGCGCCCGCTGAGGAACTGGCCGTGATCGCGCATGATACGCACCGTGCGCAGCAGCGTCAGCGAGTCGAGGTCAAAAACCGGCTTGGCCTCAGGCTGGTCGCCGGCCTGCACACCGTCGCCGGTCAGGCAGAGCACGTTCTTCACGCCCATCGCCGCCGCGCCGAGCAAGTCGCCCTGGATGGCGATGCGATTGCGGTCGCGGCACGAGATTTGATACACCGGCTCGTAGCCGGCGCGGGTGAGCAGCGCGCAGATGCCGACGCTGGACATGTGACAGTTCGCGCCCGAGGCGTCGGTGGCGTTGATGGCGTCGGCGACGGTGGAGAGCACGAGCGCGCGGTCATACACCGCCTGCGGGTCGGCGCTATCGGGTGGATTAAGTTCCGCCGTCACCGCAAAGCGGCCGGAGCGTAGAACGCGTTCGAGGCGCGAACCAGAGACGAGGGACGAGGAGATCATGACCGCGTTTCGCCCCTCACCCTAACCCTCTCCCTTTCGGGGAAAGGGGACTGACTCGGAACTGTTGAGGTCTTGCCCCTCTCCCAGCGGAAGAGGGGGTCGCAACTCATGTTGCGCGGGGTGAGGGAGAGCCAGAATCAGTTCAACACTTGAATGTCCCCAACCCCTACCCAACCGGCGGGATTTTTCTGCGCGACGCCGGTGAAGTCGTTGATCCAGGCCGAGGTGCCCTGCAGGCTGCGGTTCACGGGCGGCAACACGTGCAGCATCTCGTCGCCGTAGGCGCCCATTTCCCGCGAGCGCTCCCACGCCTGCACCCACACACAGCGCATCTCCGGCTTGATCTCGCAATGGCCGTTGGCGCGCACGCCGCCGCACGGGCCGTTGCGCAAGTTCTTCGGGCAATTCATCGGGCAGGTCATGCCGGTGGAATGCAGCACGCATTGCCCGCACATCTGGCAATTGAAGATCGCACCCTTGGTGACGATCTCGCCCTGAACAAAAACCTTCTCCACCGCCCCGCCCGGCTTGAGCCAGCGTGCAAACGGCGCCAGCATGTTGTGCGTGGCGTCGTAAGCGGCTTCGAGCAAGCGGGGATTGTTCTGGAGAAAACGCATGCGTCAATGAAGAATGAAAAATGCAAAATGAAAAAGACCCGCTATGTTTTTCATTTTGCATTCGTCATTTTTCATTCTCTTTGCCGCCGTTTTGCACCAACTGCTCCAGCCGGTCATCCGGGTACGCGGTTTCCAGTTCGGCGATGACGGCTTCGGCCACAGCCTCTGGTTCGCCGTCGCGCTCAATGGCTTCACCATTGCGCCACTCGCTTAAGTAATCGTCAGTATTGAACATACCGGCCCGCATCGCGGCGCGATCGATGAAGACCTGAAAACGCTCGCTGAGCGGCTTGGCCGCGCGATTGCGCCCGGCCTTAACTTTCACCTGCGCCGGAATATCGCGCCAGTAGACGATTTGGTAGGAAGAAGTCATAGTTCGGTGAACAGTAAACGGTCAACAGTCTTCTACTGTTGACCGTTTACTGTTGACTACTTACTCATCAGTTCCACAAGCCGCGTTTCCAGCGCGCCGTAGCCCACCTGCCGAATCTCCAGCGGCAACTTGAGCGCATCGGCCGCCCACTGGGCGCGGGTCCGTAAACCTTCATCATCCTGTTGCGCCAGATAAACGACGCGAGTGTAGTTGCGGAAATACTCGTCACGCAGTTCGGGGTAGCGGTCCAGACCCATGCCCTCGATGACGAGATGATCGAACGATTGCACCATGTAATCGGTGAGGAAGTAGGTGCCGAGCGCCTCGTTCATCAATTGCTCGAACGTGCCGTTGGCATACATCTCGTAGCAGTGCGGGCCTTTGATACGCTCGACGTTCTCTTGTACTAACAGCTTGTCGAGCAGGCCGCCGGTGCCACAATCCCCATACACCACGGCCACCCGGTCATATTTCTCCCGCGCCTCGCGAATACGTTCGCGCACGGCCAGCGGGATCTTCCCCGGCTCGTTGTGCAAAAGCGCAGGCACGGCTAGAACGTCGGCCTCCCAGTGATGTTTATCACGGATGGCCAGCACTTCGCGAGCGAGCGCGCCACAGGCGATCAAAGCAGTTGTCATCAGTCAACAGTAAACGGTCAACAGTGAACGGCTCACTGTTTACCGTTCACTTCCTTTACTTCTTGATTCACGCATCGCCCGCCGCGCCGCGCGGTCTGCGGAGGGTGGTGCGCCATTGGCCGCTGGTTGCGCGATAGCGGTCACCGGCGCTGAGAGTGTGTGGGCTTCGGGATGCTGCAACGCATCGGACATGGCGTGAATGTGGTCGGGTGAACTGCCGCAGCACGCGCCAATGATACGCGCGCCCGCGCGGCACACGTCGCCGGCGTAATGCGCCATCGCATCCGGTGTGGCGCGATAGACCGCCTTGCCGCTGACAAGTTCCGGCATGCCGGCGTTCGACTTAGCCACGAGCGGCACTGCCGGGCCGGCGGCATGCATGCGGGCAATGGTGGCCAGCAGTTCATCGGTGCCATTGCCGCAGTTCGCGCCGACAGCGGACGCCCCCCACTCCGTCAGCGTCTTAAGCGCGTGCTCGGGCGTCACGCCCATCATCGTGCGGCCATGCGTGTCGAACGACATGGTGGTGATAATCGGAATGTCCGTCGAGATACGCCGCACGCCCTCCATGGCCGCTTGCACTTCCTCCAGCGCCGACATCGTCTCGATCCAAATCACATCCGCGCCACCGGCAATCAGGGCCTGCGCCTGCTCGGCGAAACCGTCCACCGCGTCGGCGTATTCAAGTGTGCCCAACGGAGCGAAAATTTCACCGCTCGGGCCGATGTCACCAGCGACGAGCACTTGTTTGCCGGAGGCTTCGATCTCCGCGCGCAATAGAATAGCGGCGGTGCGGTTGAGGTCGACCACCCGGCTTTGCAAGTTGTGCATCGCCAGCCGGAAGCGCGTGCCGCCAAAGGTGTTGGTGAGGATGATTTGCGCGCCGGCTTCGATGTAGCGGCGCTGGATGCCGCGAATCACCTCCGGGTGGATGACGTTCCAGGTTTCGGGTGGGTCACCAAACTGCAGACCGGCGGCGAAGAGTTGCGTGCCCATCGCGCCGTCAGCCATGATCGGGCCGGGATGGGAGGCGATGAGGTTTTGAAACTTATTCATAGTCTCTCGTGATGCGTGATACGTGAAACGTGATGCCGTACAGGATCAGGCTACGTTTCACGCTTCACGTTTCACGGTGCTATCACACCGCCGCCTTCGCGCGGTGCAGGGCGATGAGTTTCTTCGCCGTCTCCACCGCCACAGCGGCGTCGCGGCAGTATGCGTCGGCTTCGATCTCTTCGGCAAAGGCGGCGTTGAGCGGCGCGCCGCCGACGAGGACGATAACTTTATCGCGCAAGCCTTCTTCCTTGAATCTCCTGATGACGACATCCATGTATGGCATCGTGGTCGTGAGCAGCGCGCTCATGCCGAGGATGTCCGGCTGATGCTCGCGATACGCGGCCAGAAATTTTTCCGCGTCGCAATTGATGCCGAGGTTGACGACCTGGAAGCCCGCGCCCTCCATCATCATCGCCACCAGATTCTTGCCGATGTCGTGGATGTCACCCTTCACGGTGCCGACGATCATCGTGCCTATTTGCTCGGCGCCAGTGCTGGCGAGCAGAGGGCGCAAAATCTCCATGCCGGCTTTCATCGCCTTGGCCGCCATCAGCACTTCCGGCACGAACAAGATGCCGTCGCGGA
>JBQTJD010000911.1:0-9824 GCA_052387475.1 Anaerolineales bacterium
CCCTTTCGACGGTTTACTTTGACCCGGTCAATTGGCTTTGTTATACTCTTGACATCTAGCAACTTTAGCGGGCTACAGGTGTTCTAAAGAGCAAAATAAGCTGAGCCCGCGGTAGGGAGTAATTCCGCGGTGCAAAATCACAGCGATGAAGCTGAGCTGGTTGCACGGGCAAAGACCGATCCGGTTGCCTTCGGTCAGTTGTACGAACGCTACGTTCGTCCGATTTACAGTTACATTTATTACCGAACTGGCAACGTGCAAGATGCGGAGGATCTCACTGCCCGCGTTTTCCAACGGGTGAGCCAGCATCTGCCACGATACGCCGAACGCGGTCTGCCTTTTTCGGCGTGGTTGTATCGGATCGCGCACAACGCAGTGGCAAACTGGCACCGGGATGAGGCGCGCCGCCGCACATTACCCCTGAGCGGCCCGGCTCTGACCGACCTCAAAGGCGAGGCCCCGGAAGAGATGTTGGAAGGCGTGCGCCGGCAAGAGTTATTACTCACCGCTCTGCATCAATTACCTGGAGAACGCCAGCAACTCATCATCCTTAAGTTTGTGGAAGACTTATCGAATGCGGAAATCGGCGTGATCATGGGACGGAGTGAGGGCGCGATCAAGAGTCTGTATCATCGCACCTTGCTCTCATTGCGCGATGAATTGGAAAAGCTGGAGCAGAATGGCAGTCACAGTGAACCCGCAGCTCAATTGTGGCTCAAAAGCTTACTCAATCGAAAAGGGAAACGCTCGCAATGACTAACTCTGTAGCTATCGTCACTGACTCAACCGCCTATATTCCAAAGCAATTGCGCGAGCGTCACAGCATTCATGTGATTCCCAGCATCGTCATTTGGTCAGGCACCCCTTATCGTGATGGTGTGGACCTGCAGGCGACAGAATTTTTTGAACGCCTGAAAGTCGATCCGGTGCATCCCACCACCTCGGTCGCTTCATTAGGCGATATGCAGTCGGTGTATTCACAGGCAGCCGAACGGGCCGAGAGTGTGATTGGAATACATCTGTCAGCCAAACTGTCAAACACATTTTCTGTGGCCGAAGAAGCCGTCAAGGCTCTGCCCGGCAAAGATTTTCATATTATCGATTCGCAAACGACATCAATGGCGATGGGGTTTCTTGCGTTGGCGGCGGCAAGAGCCGCAGAGGCGGGGCAATCTGCGCCCGAAATTGTCAGGCGAACGCGCGAGTCTATTTCACGTACCGGGGTATTGTTGACGATGGAAACGCTGAAATACCTGCAACGTGGCGGGCGCATCGGCGCGGCGCAAGCGTTCGTCGGCGGCATGCTGGATCTAAAACCCATTCTCGAAGTTCGGGATGGCGTCATTCATCCCCTGGAACGTGTGCGGTCGAAGAAGAAAGCCGTAGCTCGCATGCTGGATGTGATGGCGGAACGTGTTGCGGGAAAGTCGGGAATTCGTTTGGCCGTCATTCATGCCGCCGTTGAACAAGAAGCGGCAGAAGTGTTAGAGTTGGCCCGAGCCCGCTTTGGCACTGCTTTGGTGGAGTCATTTGTTGCCGATGTCAGCCCGACAGTAGCGGTACATACTGGCCCCGGTACCATAGGCCTGACGTATAGCGAAGGGATATGAAATGAAGATACGTGAAGTTGAGAACCTGTTGGCTGCTCATGCCGATGCACTGAGTCAAAGTCAAGGCCACTTGTTTGTGGCGGACTTAAGGCATCATCGTGCTACCACCGCAACGGTGATGGAGCCACTTTTTGGTTTAGCAGGGAAACTCAAAGAAGTATTGCGGCCAATGACTCCGAGACCCGCCTTTGTGAGTGACTTGCGTGCTCGTTTGGGAAGCAAGCCTGTACCCTCCAACCTTCGATCGCGTAGTTCGGTTTTGTGGATGGCCGGCGTCGGTGGTTTGTTTTCCGTTATCAGTATCGTGTTGATTGGCGTGCGTTTGGGCAGCGCCGCGCGACGCTTGGCAGTTTCTCAGCGCTGAAGGCCTGAGCTTCAATTTCAGCCCAAATCCCGAGCCAGCCGAGAGGCTGGCTCATTTGTTTAGGATGGTTTCACAAATTCCACTGCCCCAATTGTTTGACGAAATGTGCTTTGTTGGTAAAATACAGGTTCTGGGTGCTGACCTGCCAGTTATTTTGTGTTCTGCCCAGCCCGCCTCTCTTGTCACTGAGGAGCATTAACCAATGTCCACTGTTCTGGGAAGCAAGTCTTACGCGCGCATCAAAGATGTTCTTACGCTCCCCTCACTGATTGAAGTCCAACTGGAGTCGTTTGACTGGTTTCGTAAGGAAGGTTTGGCCGAACTCTTCGACGAGGTCTCTCCAATCGAGTCGTTTAGTGGAGGAATGCAACTCTGGTTTCCGAGCAAGCGTGTTGACCCTAGTTTCAACCTAAAATACTGGTTCGACGAACCTAAATACAACCTGGAAGAATGCGTCGAACGGGATATGACGTATTCCTCGCCCTTGTACGTATCGGTGTTGCTCACCGGCAGCGAGGTATCCAGCCCGATCAAGAACGATATCTTCCTCGGCGATTTTCCGTTGATGACTGAGAAGGGCACCTTTATAATCAACGGGACCGAGCGGGTGGTTGTATCACAGCTAATTCGTTCGCCGGGCGTCTATTTTGAAGCTGAAGAGGATCGCACTTCGGGGCGGCGTTTGGCGATGGCCAAACTTATCCCGGATCGTGGCGCGTGGATGGAGTTTGAAACACGCAAGAGTGATTACCTCACGCTCAAGTTTAACCGCAAGCGCACGGTGCCGGTGACGATTTTGCTGCGGGCGTTTGCGGCGGTCTCGGATGGGCTGCCGAATTCGCCCATTAAAGAGGGCACCGAAGAAGAAATACTTGAGCTTTTCAAGGATGTCGATAACAACCCTGACCGGCTCTACCTCCCGGCCACGTTCAGGCAGGAGCCGACCTGGGGTGAGGGGCGAGAAAAACGCACGGTGGCGCAGGAGGCGTTGATTGAATTCTACAAGCGCATGCGCCCAGGTGATCCGCCAACCCTCGACAATGCGCGCGAGTTTCTGCAGCAGCAGTTGTTTGATCATCGGCGCTATGACCTTGAACGGGTGGGGCGCTATAAGCTGAATCAAAAGCTAGGCCTGACCGAATTGGTGCCTTTGAGCAATCGCACCATCACGGCCTGGGATGTGATCAACGTGCTTAAGCGCATGATCAATATCAACAACGTGGTCGAGAATACGGATGACATCGATCATCTCGGCAACCGCCGCGTAAAAACAGTTGGCGAATTGATTCAGAATAAGATGCGCGTCGGTCTGCGCCGCATGGAGCGCGTGGTCAAGGAGCGCATGTCAATTCGCGAGAACGACAGCGTCACCCCGCTAACGCTTATCAACATTCGCCCGATTGTGGCGTCGATCCGAGAGTTCTTCGGCTCCAGCCAACTTTCACAATTCATGGAGCAGACCAATCCCCTGGCGGAACTCACGCACAAACGCACCTTGTCGGCGCTTGGTCCGGGCGGCTTGCGGCGTGAGCGCGCCGGCTTTGACGTGCGTGACGTTCATCACTCCCATTATGGCCGTATCTGCCCGATCGAAACGCCGGAAGGCCCGAACATCGGTTTGATTGGGCGTTTGGGGTCATACGCCAAAGTCAATGCTTTTGGCTTTATCGAAACGCCCTATCGCAAAGTCGTCAAAGCATTGCCCGCCGACGATAAGCGCCTAACCGGGCGCAAGCTGCGTGAAGAGATCACGGATACGAAGACGAATGAAGTGGTCGGGAGCGAGGGTGACGAGATCACTAAAGATCTGGCCCGTAAGCTCAGCAAATTTGTCGATGAAATTCCGATCGTGCCGTTTGTTTCGGAAGAGATCCACTATCTTTCGGCTGATGCGGAGGATCGATACACCATCGCGCAAGCGACGACCCCACTCAACGAGACCATGGAGTTCGTGCGCGCACGGCCTTCCTGCCGGCATGCCTCCAAGTTTTTGTTTGCGCCGCCAGAACGGATTGATTACATGGATGTGGCGCCGCGCCAGATCGTCGGCATCAGCGCCGCGCTGATCCCGTTTCTTGAGCATGACGACGCGAACCGCGCGCTGATGGGGTCCAACATGCAGCGACAAGCGGTGCCGTTGTTGCGCCCCGATGTGCCGATCGTGTCGACGGGCATGGAAAAGCAAGCCGCCCTCGACTCGGGACAAGTGCTCACCGCGGAAGAAGAAGGTGAAGTAATTTCGGTCACCGGCAAAGAGATCTTGGTACAGAGCGGCAGCAAGAAGCGGACATATCGCTTGCGAAAGTATCAGCGGTCTAATCAAAGCACGTGTATTGATCAACGGCCGGCGGTGGTCAAGGGCCAAAAGGTCAAGCGCGGTGATGTCATCGCCGATTCGTCCTCCACCGATCACGGCGAGATCGCGCTGGGACACAACGTGCTTGTCGCCTTCATCTCCTGGGAAGGCGGCAATTACGAAGATGCGATCCTGATCTCCGAACGCATGGTGCGTGAGGATAAGTTCACGTCGATCCACATCGAGAAGCACGAAGTGGAAGCCCGTGACACGCGCCTTGGGCCTGAAGAAATTACCTACGACATCCCGAACGTGGGTGAAGAGGCGCTGAAAGACCTCGACGAGCACGGCATCATCCGCATCGGCGCAGAGGTCGGCCCGAATGACATTCTTGTTGGGAAGATCACACCGAAGGGTGAAAAGGAACTGACACCCGAAGAGAAATTGTTGCGGGCAATCTTTGGCGAGAAAGCACGCGAGGTAAAAGATTCTTCGCTACGATTGCCACACGGCGAACGCGGCAAAGTGATTGATGTCCGCGTCTTTACTCGCGATGAACATCGCGACTTGCCGGCAGGTGTCGAGAAGATGGTGCGAGTCTCGGTGGCGCAACGGCGCAAGATTACCGAGGGCGACAAGATGGCGGGGCGTCACGGCAACAAGGGCGTCATCTCGAAAGTCGTGCCCGTTGCTGATATGCCTTTCCTGCCCGATGGCACACCGGTGGACATCATCCTCAATCCACTTGGCGTTCCGGGCCGCATGAATATCGGCCAAATCCTCGAGACCCATTTGGGCTGGGCGGCCGATCGTCTCGGTTTCCGTGCGATTACACCAGTGTTCGATGGAGCGAGTGAAGAGGAGATCGAGGCCGAATTGGCTCGGTCGTGGATGATTGACCGAGCTTGGACCGAAGTCACGGCTACTGCGTGGAACTGGATTGCCGAGCAGAACTATGATCCCGAAAGCCTGGAGGATGATGCTGAGGTGCGACGTTTGTACATGTCGCATTGGCTGAAGGGCAAGAAATACAATCAGGACTTACTGGCGACTAATGAGAAATTTGCGCGCCGCGCTGCAATGCGCGAGTGGCTCAGGGATAAGGGATACAACCCGGATGAAATCCTGGCCTTTGAGGATAGCCCGGCCTCCGCGAGTGACCGCAAGCGACTGGATGACGCTGCACGTGATGCCTGTTTGCACCTATGGTTGGAGATACATGAACAATCAGCAAACAATCTGAAGGGCGCTAACCTGAGGCATCGGGCGGAGCAAGTGTCGCTGGAAACAGCCAAGCCGCTGCCAATTCTCGGCAAGCAGACGTTGCATGATGGCAAGACGGGCATTCCGTTCGATCAACCGGTGACCGTCGGTCTCATCCACATGTTGAAGCTGGCGCACCTAGTGGAGGACAAAGTCCACGCTCGCTCGACCGGCCCATACTCGCTGGTGACGCAGCAGCCGTTGGGTGGCAAGGCGCAGTTCGGTGGTCAGCGCTTTGGCGAAATGGAAGTCTGGGCGTTAGAGGCCTATGGCGCGGCCCACACGCTACAAGAAATGCTGACCGTCAAATCGGACGATGTACAAGGCCGCGTGAAGACCTATGAGTCCATCATCAAGGGCGAGCCGATTGAAGAGCCGGGCATTCCGGCGTCGTTTCGCGTATTGGTGAAGGAACTGCAAAGCCTGGGCCTGGTCGTCGAGGCGGTGCAGGATAGCGGCGATGTGATCCGATTTGGCAAGGATGAGGAAAAAAGCCGAACACCGAGGCCGGGCGTCGGACTCCTGAGTTTGTACGACGAGTAAGGCTTGGGCAAACGAGCAAAAGCTCGCTTTTCTACTTGACGGTTGAAAAACCGTATGGTAAATTCCCAGTCCGTTTAGCCAACTCTAATCTATAGCGTTATGGTCTCGGCCTAGCGCGAATGAATATCAGCAGTTGCGAGGTGAGGCCACCGTCGCATGTCACGGTGGCCTCCCTTACTGCCAGAGCACAGAATCTATTGTGAAGACCACGTAAAGTGTGTGGTCGTAAAGTTTGGGAGAAGTCGCTTGCCTACTATCAATCAACTGGTCCGTAACGGACGCAAGAGCAAGAAAGCCAAAAGCAAGTCGCCGGCGTTGCAGTTTTCGCTCAACACGCATATTCAACGGCGGGTGCAACAGCCCAAAGGCGCGCCCTTCAAGCGCGGCGTCTGCACGGTGGTGCGCACGCAAACGCCCAAGAAACCAAACTCCGCCCTGCGCAAAGTGGCCCGCGTGCGTTTGAGCAACGGTCTTGAGGTAACGGCCTATATCCCCGGAGAAGGCCACACGTTGCAGGAACACTCAGTGGTGTTGGTACGAGGCGGCCGCGTGAAGGACCTACCCGGCGTTCGTTATCACATTGTGCGCGGCACGCTGGATACGACCGGGGTGGAAGCTCGCCGTCAGGGCCGCTCCAAATACGGCAACAAGCGTCCCAAGGAAGCCAAGGCTGCGGCCAAGAAATAATAGGTGAACCATGCCTCGTCGTAATCAACCCGCCAAGCGGCCGACTCCCGCGGACATTAAATTCAACAGCATTAACGTGCAGGCTTTTGTGAATCGGATGATGCACGACGGCAAGAAAAGCACGGCCTTGCGCGCCATGTACGATGCCTTGGCGCTGGCATCGGAGCGCGGCAAGAAAGAGCCGATGGATATTTTTGATACGGCTCTAAAAAATGTAGGGCCACTCATCGAAGTGAAGCCCCGCCGTGTTGGCGGCGCCACGTATCAGGTGCCGGTGGAAGTCGGCCCGGAGCGCCGCGTGAGCCTGGCCATGCGCTGGATTATTCAAGCGGCGCGGTCACGAGCGGGCAAATCTATGGCGGAGAAGCTGGCTGGTGAACTGTTGGATGCATCCAACAATACGGGCACGGCAATCAAGAAACGCGAAGAGACACATAAGATGGCGGAAGCCAACCGCGCCTTCGCCCACTATCGATGGTAAATCTGGTACAAGCACTTTAGAAACGCTGCGGTTGTCGGGCAAGTCGCACGGGTAGTCCCGCGCGCCGGCCTTACAGCCGTGCGTGGAAGACTGTAGGCACTGACGATCATGGCCGGCGAATACCCCCTCGAACGCGTCCGAAATATCGGCATCATCGCACATATCGATGCCGGTAAGACGACGACGACCGAACGCGTTCTTTTCTATACTGGTAAAACCCACCGCATCGGCTCGGTCGATGACGGGACGACCGTCACCGACTGGATGGAACAAGAGCGCGAGCGCGGTATCACCATCGTCTCAGCGGCGGTGACGGCGGAGTGGCGTGAGCACAAGATCAACCTGATTGATACGCCTGGCCACATTGACTTCACCGTGGAAGTGCAGCGCTGTCTGCGTGTGCTTGATGGTGGTGTGGTGGTGTTCGACGCCGTGCAGGGTGTGGAGCCGCAGAGTGAGACCGTATGGCGTCAGGCTGACCGCTACGAAGTGCCGCGCATTTGCTTTATCAATAAGATGGACCGCACCGGCGCGAGTTTTGAACGCTCGGTGCAATCCATCAAAGACCGGCTTGGCGCCAATCCCATCCCGGTGCAGATGCCGATCGGTGAAGAAGCCTCCTTCAAAGGCGTGATTGATTTAATTGAAGGCATCGCCTGGTTCTGGGTGGATGATACGGGCCGGAAGTTTGAGCAAAAGGAAATCCCCACGGAACTGAAGGACGCTGTTGCCGTGGCGCGCACGCGCATGATTGAGAAGGTCGCTGAACTCGATGATGACCTCACACTGAAGTACCTTGAAGGCGAGGAGATCAGCAACGACGAGCTGCGGCGGGCGTTGCGTAAAGGCACGTTGGCGGGCAAGTGCAATCCGGTGTTCTGTGGCTCGGCGCTGAAAAACAAAGGCGTGCAGCCGGTGCTGGATGCGGTCGTGGATTATCTCCCGTCGCCGCTCGATGTTCCGGCGGTCACGGGCACACATCCCAAGACCGATGAGCCGCTGGAACGCACGACTGATCCCAAAGGCCCGTTGGCGGCGCTGGTGTTCAAAATTGTGGCCGATCCATTCGTGGGCCGGCTGGCCTATTTCCGTGTGTATTCCGGCACGCTCAAGGCCGGCTCGAACGTCCTCAACTCGACGAAGGATAAACGTGAGCGCATCAGCCGCGTGATCCGGATGTACGCCGATCGGCGTGAAGAGGTGGAGGAAGTGGAGGCTGGCGACATCGCGGCGGTGTTGGCGCTCAAGGATACGTTTACGGGCGAGACGCTGTGCGACGCGAATAATCCGATTACGCTCGAAGCCATCAGCTTCCCTGATCCAGTGATTGAACTGGCGGTCGAGCCGAAGACAACGGCCGATCAGGAGAAGATGAGCGAAGCGCTGCGGAAGCTGTCGGAAGAAGACCCGACTTTCCATGTGCGCTCCGATGAGGCGACCGGACAAACGATCATCGCCGGCATGGGTGAGTTGCACCTGGAGGTGTTGCTGGACCGCATGCTGCGCGAATACAGAGTGCAGGCCAATGTTGGTCGCCCGCGCGTGGCGTACAAAGAGTCCATCACGCGCCCGGTGCCCAAAGTGGATTTGAAGTACGCCAAACAATCCGGTGGACGCGGCCAGTATGGCCACGTGGTGATTGCAATGGAGCCCTCCGAACCCGGCTCCGGTATTGTGTTTGAGAACAAAATCGTTGGCGGTGCGATTCCAAAGGAATTCATCTCGCCGATCGAGAAAGGCATTCGCGAGGCATCGGACGCCGGCATTATCGGTGGTTACCCGGTCGTGGATGTGAAGGTCACGTTGTTCGACGGTTCGTCGCACGATGTGGACTCGAATGAAATGGCTTTCAAGATCGCCGGCTCGATGGCTTTCAAGGAAGGCATGCAGAGGGGTGCGGCCGTGCTGCAGGAGCCGGTGATGAAGGTGGAAGTGATCGCACCGGAAGAGTATATGGGCGATGTGCTGGGCGACCTGTCGGCGCGCCGTGGGGCGATTGAAGGCATGGAAGCCCGTGGAAACGCGCAAGTCATTCGCGCCATGGTGCCGCTGGCCTCGATGTTTGGCTATGCCACCGATCTGCGTTCCAACACGCAGGGGCGCGGTGCATACACGATGGAATTTCATCACTATCAGCAACTCCCGGCGCACGTAGCGGAAGAAGTGATGAAGGGTGTCAAGAAGGAACCGGTTCGTTGATCTTAGAGACGTGTTGCGTATGAAGTTGTACGCAATACGGGCTACGAAATACGTTTTTAGGAGGCATCATGTCCAAAGAGAAGTTTGACCGGTCGAAGCCGCATTTGAACGTGGGGACGATCGGGCCCATCGATCACGGCAAGACGACGCTGACGGCGGCCATCACCCAAGTCCTGGCGCTCAAGAAACAGGCCGAGTTCAAAGCCTACGACCAGATCGACAGCGCGCCGGAAGAGAAAGCGCGCGGCATCACCATCAACATCGCCCACGTCGAGTACCAGACCGACAAACGGCACTACGCCCACGTCGACTGCCCCGGCCACCGCGATTACATCAAGAACATGATCACCGGCGCGGCCCAGATGGACGGGGCGATCCTGG
>JBQTJD010000912.1:0-12836 GCA_052387475.1 Anaerolineales bacterium
CACCTGACCATCCAAAGTCTCGACATCCACAGTCGCGGGTCTTTGGACCTGGCCGCCCAGCTTGGCGACCGGGCGGGGATAGAGCGGACCGTAGGGGTCAGTCGGAGGCTGGGTATAGGCGAAGCCACCGATATGCATGGCGGGCACAACCTGAGCTGCACCCCAGCCGCTGTCGTCGAACCCGGCGTCGCGCCAGTCGTGGGGAAAGCGACGCGCATCGAATACCTCGATCGGAACGCCCCCACCGACCGGATCTTCGCTGTCGTTGCGCCAGTCATCGGACCACGCGTTGGCCTTACCGGCCTTCCAGCTCGCATCGCTGACCAGCCAGCCCCTCGCACCCAAATTGGCCTCGAAGACCAGGATACCGGTCTTGCCGAGTGTCAGGTTCGGCGTAGCCGGCATCCAATAGGATTTCGGTGTGCCATAATACTTGACGTACACCGCCAGGACATTCTCGCCGGGTTGGAGATAGGGCGCGAGGTCGAATAGATCATAGTGTAGCCGCCGGGGCTGGCTGCGAATCGGTCCGCGAAAGACCTCCTGACCATTGACGAAGAGCGCATAGCGCGAGTCGGCAGTGACGCGGGCAGGCGCGCGATCGGGAACCTGGTCGAGGTGAACGCTTTTGCGGAACAGGCCGTGAGTCTCCGGTGCCTGCAGGTTGATACCGGCCGATAAGGACCCACTCGGCTTGATTGGCTCTTCTGGTATCCAGATCCAATGACCCTGCCACCGGATCTCTGGAAAGTCGTGTGATGTGACTTCTGCGGACATGCGTAGAATCTCCTTTCGTCTTATGGATGCAGCAGCGCCTTGATCGCGCGGCGCTCGTCCATCCCGCCGCACTGTTCGGCAGCACCGCTCTACACGAACAGCGGCTCGATGTTCAGTCGTGCGACGTGGTCTGCCAGCTCGGCCTGTGACCGCTTCGCATCGAAGCGGCTGGCGGCGTCGAGCACCCGCGGCAGGAGATTGATATCGCCGACGGTGTTGAGAAAGATCCCCGGCCGCGCGAGCACCCACCACACGGCCGCGTCGATCTCTTCCTGATGCTCTAGCGGCTGGTACCAGGTGGACCGGGTGTGCTCCCGCCCCATCCAGGGACGGTAGGCGATTGACTTGATCGTTTGCACGGCGACGTTGCGCTCTGCACAGGTCGCAAGCAGCGCGTCGAAGTTCTCGGCGTAGTACGCGCTCTGGAGCGTGATGTAGTTGTACGGCAACAGAACCGAGTCGAAGTCGAAGCGCTGCAGGCTGCGCCGGTGGGTGGCTGCAATCTGTAGGCCATGCCCGGTGACGCCAATCGCGCCGATCAAGCCTTGCTGCTTGGCTTCCACGGCGGCCTCGATTGCCCCGCCCGGACTGAGCGCAATGTCCCATTCGATGGGATCGGCGAGACTGTGCAGCTGCCACAGATCGATGTGATCGATCCCCATCCGGTCCAGTGAGCGGTGCAACTGCTCCTTCGCACCCGCAGCACGGCGCTCGCCCGTCTTGGTGGCGACGAAGAACTGCTTGCGGTAGCGCCTCAGCCAGGGTGCGATGCGCAGCTCCGCCTCACCATAACTGGCCGCGACATCGATGTGATTGACACCATACTGTAGGAGCACGTCGAGTGTCCGATCAGCGTCGTCCTGCGATACTCGACCGAGCGCTGCGGCCCCAAAGAGCGTGCGGGTGCTCTGGTGGTCGAGCCGGCCAAACGGAAGGGTTGGGATTGCCATGCTCATGCTCCTCTCGCTTACTTCGAGGGTGGTTCGTTCCTCACAGAGATGCCTGCGGGTTAATACCGGCCGATAAGGACCCACTCGGCTTGATGGGTTCTTCCGGTACCCAGATCCAATGACCCTGCCACCGGATCTCTGGAAAGTCGTGTGGTGTGACTTCTGCGGACATGAGTGAATCTCCTTTTGCTCGGCCTAGTCATGTTCGAAGCTTCCTATTCAATCCGTTCAACAATCAGGCCAGCGGATGGTTCCAGTCATGTTCTGCTCCGTTCCGCGTTGCTCATCGTGCGGTGTATCCTCCATCAACAACGAGCGCATGCCCGATGACGAAGGACGCCGCGTCCGAGCACAGCCACAGGACGGCTGCGGCGATCTCCTCAGGCCGGCCAAGCCGCCCGATCGGCAGGTCTCTCTGAAAGTCTTCTCTGGTGATCGATTCCCGGGCCATCATGTCCGCAACCATTGGCGTCTCGATGGTTCCCGGGCACACCGCATTAATGCGAATTCCTCTGGAGGCATATTCGAGCGCAGCACTCTTCGTCAGACCGATCACTGCGTGCTTGGTTGCACCGTAGATGGCTCGGCTCGGGTTGCCAATCAGTCCGCCAATGGAAGAGTTGTTGACGATAGCACCGCTTCCTTGCTCGCGCATCTGGCGTAGCTCGTACTTCATGCAATTCCAGACACCACGGAAATTGATCGTGTTCAGACGTTCGAAATCGTCGCCGCTGGCGTCCGCGGTTTCAATGGCGGGAGCCATCACGCCAGCGTTGTTGAACGCCGCATCCAGGCGACTAAAGGTTGAAACAGTCTGCTCGATCAGCGCTGCCACTTCAGCCTCGTCAGCGACATTGCAGCGGACGGCACTCGCTTGATGATCGGCGGAGACCAGTTCTTCGGCTGCCGCGCGAACCGCATGCTCGTGGATGTCTGCGAGCACCACCGCGGCGCCTGCTTCCGCGAAGGCTTTGGCCGTTGCCAGACCCATGCCAGCGCCCGCACCAGTCACGAGTGCAACTTTGTTCTCAAAAGACAAGTTCATGATAGTTTTCTCCTTTCAAGGTGTTGATTTCACTTTCGATATTGGTCGTCACTAACCTGTTCCATTCAGTCAGTTGGTGTGACTTCTGCGGACATGAGTAAATCGCCTTAGCGCGATCGCCTGCGCCAGTTAAGTACTTCCTGAAGTGGGCCGGTATCGTTGTAGTTGGCTTCCAATTTATGGTCAAAGCACTGCCATTGCATCAGAGATCGCTGCCAGCACTTCTTTAGAGTTGGGCAGCATGGCAAGCCCCTGCCGCAATGTCCGCTTGCTCTGACTCTGCAACACAGGCACCATTAACGGGTTTCCGGGGGCCAACCGAGTCAGCGTGCCCGTTACCGCCGCCCAAGCGCGGGGATCATCAATCATTTCGCCAATTGTATTCTCAAGGAATATCGGTTGACGAGCATCGAGGTCCTGATACACATACGACCAACGGTGCGTCCCTGACCCGACCTCGACCGGTTCGGCCTCTGTGCCGGGCAGGCTCACGCTCGCCGTGGCGTTGGGTGGAACGACGACCTTGATATTGATGGAGCCATCGTGAATCGCCCACTCACACTCGGCCAGGCCATACGGGGTGAAGTGCCGCGCAGCGGCATGAGTGATGGCCCCACCCGGCCGCGGCCGCATCGCGATATGCCGATACCCCGGCTCGGCGGGGGCGAGTCCTCCCACCCTCCGATGCAGCCAGTCTGCGACCGCGCCGAGGGCATAGTGGTTGAACGACGTCATCTCGCCCGGGTTGACCGAGCCATCCGGCAGCAAGCTATCCCAACGTTCCCAAATCGTCGTGGCGCCCATCGTCACTGGATAGAGCCATGAAGGACATTCACGTTGCAACAAAAGACGATAGGCGGCGGCGTAGTTCCCGGTGTGACACAGCGCATCGCAGATCAACGGCGTGCCCACGAAGCCGGTCCCGATACGGTAAGCATTCGCGCGGACGAGGTCGCTCAGGCGTTCAGCCGCGTGTTGCCGTTGCTCGGGAGCCGGAAGTAACCCAAACTCAATCGCCAGGGCGTACGCGGTCTGGGCATCGCTGAGCAGCCGCCCGGAAGGGGTAACGTACTCTGTAGCAAATGCCTGACGGATTTCGCTCGCGAGGGCGAGGTAGCGAGCCTCTTCTTCTACCAAGCCAAGCACGCCCGCCGCGCGACCAGTCAATTCCGCTGAACGGGCGAAGTAGGCGGTTGCCACCAATTGATGATTGGTGCGCGCGTCGCCCGGTCGATCGGGCGGCGCAGCGGGATCGAGCCAGTCGCCGAATTGGAACCCTTGATCCCACAGTCGCCCCGCGCCCGCAAGGCTGGCGACCCGATCCACCCAGGCGCGCATGCTCTTGAATTGAACAGCCAAGATAGCCCGATCACCGAAGCGCTGATAGAGCACCCACGGTACGATCACGGCGGCATCACTCCACGCCGCCGCTTCCAGAGGTGGCTCGCTTAATGTGTGAGGGACAACAATCGAAACGATGCCACCCGCCTCCTGTTGCTCGGCCGCCAGGTCTTGCAACCAGGAGGCGAGGAACCCGGAAGTGTCGTACAGAAAGGAAGCCGCCGGAGCGAAAACCTGAATGTCACCCGTCCAGCCTAAACGCTCGTCCCGCTGCGGGCAATCGGTTGGGATGTCGAAGAAGTTCCCGCGCATGCTCCAGACCACGTTCTCGTGCAGACGGTTGATCAGTGGCTCGGAGCACTCGAACCAGCCAGTGCGCTCCATGTCGGAATGGCAGACGACGGCGCAGACATCATCCCGACTTAATTTCCCGGGCCAGTTTTCAATTTCGGCGTAACGAAAGCCATGAAAGGTAAAGCGCGGTTCCCAGGTTTCGACTCCCTCACCTTTCAATGTATAGCGGTCGGTCGCCTGGGCGGTGCGCAGAGGTCGAATGGATAGATCGCCGTTTTCGAGCACTTCGGCGTGGCGCAGCGTCAACGTCTGTCCCGCCGGCCCTTGAACGGTCAGGCGTAGCTTGCCGACCAGGTTCTGACCGAAATCGAGGAGGGTGCGCCCCGATGGCGAAGTGAGGATCGCAACCGGCCGGACCACCTCGGTGCAACGCACTGGCGGCCCCAGCGGCGCAACGAGGGTGGCCAGATCCCACTCGATTCGCCGGGTCGCGGCCCAATCGCTATCGGGATAACCTGTTTTTGACCAGCCGGGTCGTTCTAGCCGGGCATCATAGGTTTCGCCATCATAAATGTCACTGGAGAGGATGGGCCCGGTGGCCGAGCGCCACCGTTCATCGGTGACCACTCGCTCGACGGCGCCACCCGCATAGGTGATTTCGAGTTGTCCCAACAGCGCTAAACGGTCACCGTAGATATTGCGCCGGCCGCCGCCGAAACCCAATCGGCCGCGAAACCACCCGTCGCCCAGCATGACACCGAGGGCACTCCGACCTTCATGCAAAAGATCAGTGACATCAAAAGTTTGATAACGAAGCCGATGATGGTAGCTCGTCCAGCCCGGCGCCATCACATGATCGCCAATAGTGGCGCCATTCAGTTGAGCCTCATACACGCCCAGAGCGGTGATATACAGCCGTGCGAAGAGCACGCCAGATCGGACATCAAACTCGCGGCGCAATAGGGGGGCTGGCTGTGCCTGGGTGATATCCTCCTCCCAATCTGGGGTAATGAAACGTGCGGTCCAATCTTGCGCGTGAAGCAGACCGGCCTCAACCGGAATCAGTTCGCTCCAGGGGGAAGGTTGCCCATCCTTATCCCAAACGCGCACCCGGAGACTAAGGCGTTCACGAGAAGAGAGCGGAGCGAAGGGCCAGGCGACGAGCACTGATTGATCGGACTCGACACGCACGGTCTGGCCGCGAGGCTGGCCCTCCGTGTCAAAAGCTTCAATCTCGTAGCCACTCTGACGCCACCCATGTTGCTCTGTCTCAACAATCCATGACAGCCGAGGACGATCCGTACCGATGCCCAGGGCGTCGCGATGGTGCTCAATACGAACATTCAATTTGGGCACGGAAGTCATCTTGTTAGCCCTTGATCGCGCCGGCCGTCATGCCTGAAACGATTTGGCGCTGGAAGAACATGAACATGATCAGCGGTAGGATCGTAATGACGACCACATCCGCGAAGAGCAGATTCCACTGCGAACCAAACTGGCTGATGAAGCTATACAGCGTTAATTGTGCAGTCACGTTCTCGGAGCCGGGCAGGAAGTAGAGCGGCCCGGTGAAGTCGTTGTAGATGCCGACGGAGGAGGTGACGATCACCGTGATGATGGCTGGCTTGAGAAGGGGAAGAATAACGGAAACGAACACGCGTAAGGGCGACGCGCCGTCCATGATGGCCGCCTCATCGAGCTCGCGCGGGATGGACGCCATGAATGCACGGAGAATTAGGGTTGCGAAGGGCAAAGTGAATGCGACCTCGATCATGATCATACCTAGCAGTGTCTTGTAGATGCCAAGCCACTGCAGGAGGAAGATCGTTGGCACAACCGCCGGAGGGATAACGAGTCCTGCAAGGATAAATGAACTGACAACCGAAGCTACACGATCTCCACGACGTTGCATTACGAAGGCGACGAGTGCAGCAATCAAGACGATCAGCGTAACTGAACCCACAGTCAGGATCGTGCTGTTCCATAGCGCTCGAAACATACGATAGTCGCCGAATGCCATGACCTCCCGGAGATTCTCGATCAGCTGAAACTGGCTGGGCCAACTGAACTCGAAGAGGGCCGCCTCCGCGCGCGTCTTGGCGGCAGTCAGAAAGATGAATATGAACGGCACGACATAAACAATGCCGATGATAATGAGAGATACAGCGTCCAGCCAGATACTCGCAATGAATTTCCTAATGGCTTTCATAGCTCGATCTCCTGACTATTGAAGAACCGCGCCAGCGGATAGACGATGATCGTGACAAGAATGAAGAGGACGACATTGCCGGCCGTTGACAAACCATAGAACCCCGCCTGATATTCCTTGTAGATTACCGAGGTAAGTACGTCAGACGCGAAGCCGGGGCCGCCGCGTGTCATGGTCCAGATCAAGTCGAATGTCCGCAACCCGCCGATAAACGATAATAGAATGACCGTGAACGTCGCGTTGCGGGCTAGTGGAAGGATTACGTGACGGAACTTCACCCAGGTTCCGCCCTCGAGCCGCGCGGCTTCAAAGTAATCCAGCGGGATCGACAATATACCCGCCATGAATATCACCATTGCTATACCTATACCCCTCCATACGTCAACCAACACCACCGAGTAGAGAGCAAGGTCCGGGTTCCCCAGCCATTGCGGCTGTGGGAGTCTGAAGAATCCGAGGACAGTGTTTATGAGCCCCGCAGACGGCTGCATAAGCGTGGAGAACGTGATCCCGACTGCCACGACGCTTACGAGCGTCGGGAAGAAGATAATGCCCCGCAGAAGCCCCTTGAGCCGGATATTTGAAGTTAAAAGCATAGCGAGCGGTAATGCGATGATGACTTTGAGTCCGCTCGTGAGCACGGCATAGATGATCGTGTTGCGCAGCCCTGCCATGAGCCGTGCGTCGCCCAGGAACGCGACGTAGTTATCGAATCCGATGAACGTTGCATCGAACAGCGTCCAGCGGGTCAAGCTAAAGTAGAAAGCCATCACTGTTGGCACAATGAAGAACAAGCCGAACACGATTGCTGCTGGAAGATAAAACCAGTTGGGATATGTCCGCAAGACTGCCCGCGACCGTGTGTCGTTTTGCATAGAACCTCCCACTCATCGGTTACAGTCAAGCCTGATAGGTTCTGAAGGCTGGGCGTCGAAGGCGGCCCTCCAGCCCTCAGAACCTGAGATGATGAACGTCCGATCGCTTATTGGTCCCAGCCCGGCAGACCGAGTTGCTGTGCCTGTTTCTTAACATCCTCGTCGTAGTCCGCCGCTGCGGTCGCGGCGTCCGTCTGGCCGGTTCCGACGGCAACGCAGATCTGCTCAAGCGAGGGACCCTTTATCGGAGAGAGGAACTCCAGCGCGGGTGCGGATTTCCCGGTATCAATGTACGCGGCAACATCTTTCACGGCCGGAAGAACGCTGTCGGGGAGCGTCGCGCCCTTGATGACGTATGGGCCTGTGGGCGCGACGGCTGCATTGAGCGCGTCAACGCCGGAAGTCGAGGCGATGAAGCCCAGGAAGTCCTTGGCCACATCGAGGTTCTTGGTCGTCTTGGGAATATAGGTGGCGGCGGGCATCCAGATTGTCGCGCCATTCTTCGCTGCGTCCGTCCCGGGCACGGCGAAGAAGCCGATGTCGTTCACCTTGTCGGGCGAGTTGGTCGCAATCGTTGACAGCGCAAACGTAAGCATGGGGTAGTGGGCGCCCTTGCCTTCAGCGAGCAGATTCAAGCCTTGTTCGAATGTCGTGGTCGCGTAATCCTGCTGCCACCAATCCTTCTCGAAGCCTTCCTGCAGGTAGGCAAAGCCGTTCATTGCCCCAGGGGTCGAGGCATACTTGGCTTTGTTGGCGGTGTAGTCCGCAGCAAAGGTCGGGGCGACCTGCTCAACATTGTAGTAGTCTGCGAGCACGAAGAGTTGGGAAGTCCAGGTATCGCCGAAGGTGGCGATGACTGGCGCGATACCGGCGGCCTTGAGCGCTTCGTTGTTGGCTTCGAACTCAGCCCAGGTCGTGGGCACGCTCAGCCCGAGGTCGGCGTAGATCTTCTTGTTGTAGAGGATACCGCCGCCCATGGCCGTCTGGCTCGGCACACCAAAAATTCCCCCGTTCTGCGAGACGGTGGGGAGAAACGACTCGACGATGTTGGCAATGAACGGCTCATTCGAGAGGTCGACGAGCGTGTCGGACGGATTCAGAGCCTGAAGCAACGAGCCGGTGTTGTACCAGAAGATGTCGGTCATTTCGCCCGTCGCAAGGCGCGTCTTGACGATGTTGTCGCCTTCGGTGCCCCCCGGTCGGCTCTCGATGTTGATGGTTACGTTGGGATGGAGCGCCGTGTAAGCATCGGCAAGTGCTTTGGCCGATGCCTGGTTGGCCTCGCTATCGTCAACGAGGTACGTCAGCGTGATGGGTTCGGGGGCGGCGGTAGCCGCTGGGGCCTGGGTAGCGGCTGGGGCACTGGTAGGTGCCTCAGTGGCTGCCGGGGCCTGGGTAGCGGCTGGGGCACTGGTAGGTGCCTCAGTGGCTGCCGGGGCGCAAGCAGCAAGTAAGAAGCTCAGCGCGAACAATGCGCGCATGACTTTAGCGAACGTGTGTGGTGCGTTCATGAGGTCTCCTCCATGGAGTAGCAGCAAAGTGTTTGAAGTAGCGAAGTTGGACTACAATGTGGGATAGCGGCACATGCCTTCAGGTCAATAGGCGATACTCCTTTCTCATTTGAGCCTGATTACCAGCAGCCAGCGGTCTCAGCTCGAAGGTGGGAGGTCAACGATTGGTCTCGAACAACTCTGGTTCGCCAAGTCCTTCGACTTGGCCGATCTCGGAGTGGGTATGTGCCGCTTTTCATTTGCGATGATTGCAAGCAATCTTTTCTGTAGGTGCGCAGCCGACTTACCAAACTGTTCAAAGCTGACAATTGTATTTGCTTGTTTTATGCCGATGTTGACAATCATAATCAACATGATATGATTGTCAACGATGAAAAACGAAAACAAACGAAAACAAGCTCAGACTGACACCGACCTGTTTCGCGAAGAGCGCCGTCAGCGGATTGTGCGGGTGGCGGAAAACCAACAGCGGGTCACCGTGGAGGGTCTAGCCAAACTTTTCGCGGTTTCGCCTGTGACCGTCCGCACCGATTTAGCGTGGCTGGAGCAGCATGGGCTGATTACGCGCACGCATGGTGGGGCGGTGCCCGCGCTCCCGCAGCGGGTTGACCTGGCCTTTGCGGCGCGAGCGCAGACGCAACAGACCGAGAAAGAGCGCATCGGTGCGGCGGCGGCGAGCCTCATTCAGAACGGAGAGAGCATCGCTCTGGACGCGAGTACCACAGCGTTGCAGTTGGCGCGCAATCTGCGTGGAACAAAAGAGATCACGGTTATTACAAACGGCATCCGCGTGGCCGAGGAAATCGCCAACTATCCCGGCCTGACCATCATGCTGCTTGGCGGCCTGATTCGCCCGGCCGCCATGTCGGTGGTGGGGAACTGGAGTGAGGCGCTTCTCAATCAGATCAATATCAGCAAAGCGTTTGTGGGAGCCAAAGGTTTTACCCTGGCCGAAGGGCTGACCGATGTTGATGGTGAAGAAGTCAAGCTCAAGCAGGCGCTGGTGGCGGCGGCACGAGAAGTGATTGCGATCATTGACCACACCAAATGGGAGCAGGTGGGATTAGCGACGTTCTGTTCAACAGAACGAATTCACCGCATCATCACCGATCGAGCTGCACCGAAACATTTAGTGCAACGGACTCGCCAGCGAGGGATCGAGGTCATGCTCGTGTGAAAGCCAATCGGATTTGGTGTCAGTGCTTATTAAACTGCATGAAGCGCATTCGGAGGAGAAGCAGAGCGGCTAGAACATCGCGTTCACCGGAATGAGGAGCACCGGGTTAGCCTGAACCATGCGGCCCAGTGGCCAAAGCATACGTTTCAGGATTGGAACTGCTCCGTTGCAATCATGTCATTGCGAGCCGCCGGAGCAAAGCGGAGGGCGGCGGACGAAACGAAGTTTCGCGCAATCTCCTATACCGGTCAGGGAGACTGCTTCGGCGGCTTTCAGCCGCCTCGCAGTGACAGATAAGTGATGTTTGCAACAGAGCAGATTGGAACTCATAACTCGGAGGTCAGTGGTTCGAATCCACCCTCCGCTACTCGTCAGAAAACACCGCGAACGGCGGTGTTTTTTGATTCTCGGCTTACGCCCTGATCCTCAGCCGCGAACGTAGAAATACAGCTCACCGGGTTGAAGCCAGTGACACTTTTGACGTGGATAGCGCCGATCGAGGAATTCGGCCAGCACCACCGGCGACACCCGATTTAAGGCAAACAAATCATTGTGCATCGGGATGAATACATCCGCGCCGATGCTGACCGCCAGTTCGGCCGCTTCCGGGCCATCCAGGTTGCCGGTCAGGTTGAGCCGCTCACGCCAGCCATCGCGCCCATTCACCGGCAGGCAGGCGATGTCAATGCGCTGCCGTTGCAATCGCTCGACCAATCCATCGTAAAGGATCGTGTCACCGGAATGATAGAGGGTTACCCCATTCAGCTCGATGATGAAGCCCAACCAGCGATAGCCGCGCTGCGGATCGTAGTCGAGTTCGTAATGAGCGGCCGGCAAAGCCGTAAAGGTGAGTGCGCCGAGCGTTTGCGGCTCGTCTACCGGCGGCACGCGGATGCGCTCGGCGGCGATGCCAGCGGCTAACAACACATCGCGGCTGTTGGCCGGACCGATGAAGATCGCCTCCGGCGCGGCGGCTGCCAGCGGGCCAACGGTCAGCGGATCGGTGTGGTCGGCGTGTTCGTGGGTGCAGAATATGACTTGAACGTGGGTGGCCTCGTGCGGCAGCAGCGGCGGTGGGAACTGGCGGGCGAACGTGCCCGGCGGGGCAAAGCCGGCCTCCTCCACATAGTTCGAAAGATAGGGGTCAATGTAGATAATCGTCTCGCCGCCTTTGATGATAAAGCCGGACTGGCCGAGATAGCACAGCGCAAGCATCCCCGCAGGCACGGGCAGCGAGTGCATGCGTTGGCTGAGGGCGGCGCCGGTCACGATGGGCATTGCTGATCTTTCCAATCACACACTCTGCCAAAACAAAACCGCGCTGGAAACAATTAATAAACCGACGACGACCCACTCGAATAGCTGTGGCTGGATGTGGACGATGAGCACGCGCGCGGCCCAAATCCCCATCGGGATAAACAGGAACACCCACCAGAGCGACAAGAGCAACGACAAATTCAAAACGCCCGTGTACAGAAAGCCCGGCACCTTGAGCCAGTTGAGCAGCGCGAAAAAAATAGCGGTGGTGGCGATGAACCGGCGCGGCGGAAGTTTTTGTAACAGCAGATAAGAGTTGAAGGGCGGGCCGCCGTTGTTGAATAGTCCCGAGGCAATCCCCGCCAGGATGCCGGCTACGGGCGCGTGCCAACCGCGCGGCTCGTAACGCATCGACTGGATCGAATCACTTGCGAATTTATAGACGACCAACAGGAGCACAAACACCGCCAGCGTGACGCGCAGCGCGTTCGGTGAAAGCCCGGTGAGCAGAAAGGTGCCGATCAGGGCGCCCACCACCCCTGAGGGCAGCATGCGCCAGACGAGTTTGCCGTCCCATTCGCCACGATAGGTGTAAACGGCGAAGACATCGCCCACCATGAGCATGGGCAAGATGACGCCGACCGCCAGCGACACCGGCAGCACCAGGCTTAGCATGGGGGTGAGCAGCGCGCCCAGGCCTTGAAAGCCGCCTTTGGCAAAGCCGATCATGAAGCCTAAAGACGCAATGACCACCGCGACGAAAATCGGATCGTGATTGAGGATACCGGTCACCGAACTCCCAACAACAAATCCACTGTAAGTTGATCAAGCCGCTCGTAGCCGAGGCCGCGCCGGCCCAGTGTTTCGCGGTCGAAGGTCTGGGCTTTGAGCGCGTTGGCTTTCTTCGCGCTGTACTTGCCGCTGAACTTCGCCAGCGAGCCATCGTCGGCGTTGATTTGTGCGAGCAGCGCCTGGATCTCTGTATCTTCATTGAACTGCCGCGCCTTCTCTTTCAGGATGAGATACGAGCGCATGTTGCCGCGCGCGAAAGCCTTCACCCCTTCATAGTCTTCGGTGCGATACGCGTGCGCGTCGAAGTGCCGCGAGCCGCGGTAACCCACATCTTCCAGAAACTTCACCAAAAAGAACGCCTGCTTGATGTTGTGCGACGCGAAGCGGAAGTCCTGATCGTAGCGGGCGAAGTTCTGATCATTGAGATCAATGTGGAAGAGCTTGCCGGCGTCCCACGCCTGCGCCACGCCGTGCAGGAAGTTCAGCCCGGCCATCTGCTCATGCGCCACTTCCGGGTTGACGCCTATCATTTCGGGGTGATCGAGCGTCTCGATGAAAGCCAGCATGTGGCCGGTGGTGGCGAGATACAGGTCGCCGCGCGGCTCGTT
>JBQTJD010000913.1:0-5421 GCA_052387475.1 Anaerolineales bacterium
TCGTCAAGTCCCTGCAAATCAATCAGCCCACCGAGGAAACCGTGGTCACCGCCCGGCGCATCACCGGGCCAGTGCCCAGCTTGCCAGACGATCAGGCATGGGAGCAGGCGCAGCCGGTCTCGTTCTATCTCACCGGTCAGGTCATCGCCGGCCCACGCTGGCAAACGCCCAGCGTGGACGCGGTCACCGTGCGTGCGCTGCACAACGATCAACAGATCGGGCTTCTGATCGAATGGTCTGATCCCTTCAACGATGCGGCCGGCGGGGGGGCTGAGCCGGATCTGAGCGGCGACACATTCGTGGATCTCGAAAAACTCCTGGGGGCCGCTGGCCCGTTCCCGGATGCACTGGCCGTCCAATTCCCGCAAAAGATCACCCCGGGTCCGGAGAAGCCGTATTTCTTCTGGGGCCAATCCGGCAAGCCGGTGAACGTGTGGAAATGGCAGGCCGATGGGATGGTGGGCGAATTCAACGCCGCCGGATTCAAGGACGGGCTGAAGCCGCAGCCGGCCTCGGACGTGACGGGTAGCGCAGCGTGGGCCGATGGGCGCTATCGCGCCGTCTTCACGCGGGCGCTCGAGACCAGTGATCCAAACGATGTCCTGATGACGCCCGGCGAGTTCATCCCCATCGCCTTCCAAGCCTGGGAAGGCTCAAGCGGCGAAGCAGGGATGCGGCTGTCGCTCTCTTCGTGGTTCAACCTGGTACTGGAGAAACCGGCGCCTGTATCCGTCTACATCTATACGGCCCTGGCGGTGCTTTTAGCGGCCGGCGTCGAATGGATGTTGATGCGGCGCGCCAGGCGAACAACGCGGTGATTACACACAAATGCTCAGGCCGCCGTCCCCGGCGAGCAGACGTGTAATCATCGCGAACAATGGCTTGACTTATCCGGTTTGCCTGTATATGCTCTGGCTCATTCAACGCCGTCTGACAACCGATCCCAATTCATGAGAGGTGCTCGATGCTTTTGCGAAAACGCTTATTGATCGCGTTGGTGGTAGTCTGCTTGATCCTCGTCGCCTGTGGAGGCGGCGGCAGCGGAGGAGGAGGGGGAGCTGCGACTCAGGCCCCGGGGGGCGGCGGTGGGGGCGAGCAGCCAGCTTCGCCGGTGGATCCGGCGACGGCGGCGACGATCACCGGCAAAGTGATCTTCACCGGCGCCGCGCCGGCGAATGACCCGATCCTGATGGACGCCGAGCAGGTGTGCAAGGATAAGTATACAAACGGCGCGGCCACTGAGACCGTGCTCGTCAACGCCGACGGCACGCTCCAAAACGTCTTCGTCTACGTCAAAGCCGGCTTGAGCGGCGACCTCAAGTTTCCGGTCCCCACCGAGGGCGTCGTCCTCGATCAGGAAGCCTGCCGTTATCAGCCCCACGTCCTTGGCGTCCAGGTCGGGCAGGATTTGATCATCCGCAACAGCGATGGCATCCTGCACAACATTCACCCCATGCCCGAGATCAACCGGTCCTTCAACATCGGCCAGCCGAAGGCGATGGATACTGTCAAGCAATTTGACAAGGCCGAGGTCATGATCCGTATCGAATGCGACATTCACGACTGGATGCTGGGCTACGCCGGCGTGCTGGATCACCCCTACTTCTCGGTGACGGGCGAGGCCGGCACGTTCTCTCTGCCCAATCTGCCGCCGGGCACGTACACGGTGGAGGCCTGGCACGAACAGTACGGGACGCAGACGATGGAAGTGACCGTCGGCGAGAAAGAGACGAAGCAGGTGGAGTTCACGTTTAGCGGCAGCTAAAATCCGGAAAAGAAAGCGCTTTTCCTTCATTTCCCAAGTTTTCCCGGAGGTGATATGGGCGGCTTGCTAGATAACGCTTCCACGTTCGGCCCAGAGGTCGATGCCCTTTTCATGGTGGTGTTGGTGATCACTGGCATCGCCTTTGTCCTGGTAGAAGGGTTGCTGATTTACTTCCTCATCCGTTACCGGGGCCGGCCGGGGCAGAAGGCGGCCTTTGTTCACGGTCATCAGCGACTGGAACAGTTCTGGACCGTGGGGACGGGCCTGGCGCTGCTCTCGCTGGCGTTGTACCAGCGCGGCACGTGGGATACCATCAAACAACAGTTGCCGGACGAGAACACCGCCGTCGTCATCGGCCTCTCCGCCAAGCAGTTCGAGTGGCACGCTACCTACCCCGGCGCCGACGGCCGGCTTGATCCCAACTGGCATACCGCCGAGCAAGCTCTGGGCGACGACATCAAAGCGCCGATTAACATTTTGCACCTGCCCGTCGGCCAACCCATTATCTTTCGGCTGACCGCACAGGATGTGCTGCACAGCTTCTTCATCCCTCAGTTTCGGCTCAAGCAGGATGCGGTGCCCGGCCAGACGATCCGGGTCTGGGTGCAGGCCACGCACACCGGGCAGTTCGAAATTGCCTGCGCCGAGTTGTGCGGTCTGGGCCATTACCGGATGCGCGGGCAGGTGACGGTGGAAACACCCCAGGAGTTCGAAGCCTGGTTAGCGGAAGTGAAAGCGCAGACGCAAGGGAATTGAGTTCCTTGACTCATCATACGCAGACCGTCACTCCCGCGAAAGCGGGAGTCCATAACTGGGGCATGGATACCCGCTTTCGCGGGTATGACGTTGAAACCGACATAGGCCTTGCCCGTTCAAAGTGCGTAAGGTGAGTTCCTTGAGTTCCCAAAGTTCTTTCGATTCCTTCTGGCTCGGAGGCTGAAATGGCAACACACGTCGTTCACGCACCCACCGTGGAGAAGAGTTTCATCAGCCGGTATGTGTTCTCCACCGATCACAAGGTCATCGGCAAGCAGTTCCTTTTCTCCAGCCTGTTCTTCTTTGCGTTCGGCGGGCTGGTGGCAATGCTCATTCGCACGCAGCTGGCCTGGCCGTGGGAGGAGATCCCGGTCGTCGGCGGGCTGGTGTACGGTGAGGCGAGCGGCAACATCCTCGCGCCCGAAGCCTACCCGGCGCTGGTGACGATGCACGGGACGATCATGATCTTCTTCTTCATCATCCCGATCCTCTCCGGCGCGTTCGGCAACTTCCTCATCCCGCTCATGATCGGCGCGAACGACATGGCCTTCCCTCGGCTCAACCTGCTCTCATACTGGGTGATGGTGCCGGCCTTCTTCGTCATGCTGGCCGGGTTCTTCGTGGAGGGCGGGACGGCGGGGTCGGGCTGGACCTCGTACGTGCCCCTCAGCGCCCTGCCGGACAAACTCCCCGGCTCGGGCATGGGCCAGACGTTGTGGATCGTCAGCCTAACCCTGGTCGGCTCGTCCTCGATCATGGGCGCGATCAACTACATCACTACCATCATTATGCTGCGCGCACCGGGCATGCACATGTTCCGGATGCCCATGACGATCTGGGCGCTGTTCATCACCGCCCTGCTGGTAGTGATGGCGACCCCGGTGCTGACCTCCGCGCTCATCCTGCTCTTCCTCGACCGCAGCATCGGCACACACTTCTTCCTGCCGGAGGGCGGCGGGCAGCCGATCCTGTGGCAGCACCTGTTCTGGTTCTACTCGCACCCGGCGGTCTACATCATGATCCTGCCGGCGATGGGCATGGCGTCCGACATCATCTCGGCCTTCGCGCGCAAGCCGCTCTTCGGCTACAAGCCGATGGTCTTCTCGATCATGGCCATTGCCGGGCTGGGCTTCATCGTCTGGGGCCACCACATGTTCCAAAGCGGGATGAACCCGACGCTGGGCATGGTCTTCATGACCTCGACGATGCTGATCGCGCTGCCCTCGGCCATCAAGACCTTCAACTGGCTGGCGACGCTGTGGGGTGGGCAGCTCCGGCTGACCGCGCCGATGCTCAACGCGCTGGCCTTCGTCTCGACCTTCGTCATCGGCGGGTTGAGCGGCATCTTCGCTGCCGCCACCCCAGTGGACGTGTTCATCCACGACACGTACTTTATCGTCGGCCACATCCATTACGTGCTCTTCGGCGGCAGCCTGTTCGGCGTCTTCGCGGCTGTGCAATACTGGTTCCCCAAGATGTTTGGTCGAACGATGAGCGACACGTGGGGGAAGGTACATTTCGTGCTTACCTTCGTCAGCTTCAACCTGGTCTTCTTTCCGATGTTCCTTCTGGGCGCGTATGGCATGCCGCGCCGCATCGCGGATTACACCAACTACGACTTCCTCGCCCCACTTCAGGGAATCAACCAGTTCATGACGATTGCCGCTTACGTGCTGGCCCTCTCGCAGATCGTGCTGTTCGCCAACTTCTTCTACGGCCTCTTCCGGGGCAAGAAAGCGGTAGACAACCCGTGGCAGGCCAACACACTGGAGTGGGCCACCACCTCGCCGCCGCCCGAGCACAACTTCCACGCGATGCCGGTGGTCTATCGCGGGCCGTATGAATACAGCTCACCCGAAGTCGAAGAAGATTGGCTGCCGCAGAATCGCGCGCTCGAGGGCGCCGGGTCGGAGCATAGGCCGGCAAAAGCCCGGCCCGCCGGCGCAGCAGCGGATTGATCATCCCCTCAATTCCTTAGTTCTCAGGAACTCAGGAAAGGAACCCGGTTTATGACCCACGCCACCATTTCTCACCCTCACGCTACACCTACTTGGCAAGGGATCACCACCGTCAAGTTCGCGTGGTGGTTGTTCCTGGCCTCGGAGGTCATGTTCTTCGCCGGGCTGATCGCGGCCTATGTCGTGCTGAGGGCGGGCAGCCCCACCTGGCCCATCGTCTCGGAAGAGCTGAATGTCCCGCTCGTTGCCACGAACACCTTCATCCTCATCGTCAGCAGCGTGACGATGGTGCAGGCCTACGCGGGCGTTGAAACCGGCGACCAGCGCAAGCTGCGGCTGATGCTGATCGCGACGGCGGCGCTGGGCGTGATCTTTGTCGGCATTCAAGCCTACGAGTGGAGCGAGTTGCTGCGCGAGGGGACGACTGCTCAAAGCGACCTGTTCGGCGCGACGTTTTATACACTCACCGGATTTCATGGCCTGCACGTCTCGGGCGGCGTCGTCGGGCTGTTCTTCGTCGTCGCCAAAGCCCTGCGCGGCGGATACACTCAGACCCATCACGAAGGCGTCGAACTGATGGGGCTGTACTGGCACTTTGTGGATATCGTCTGGATTCTCTTGTTCACGATTCTCTACCTTGTCTGAGTTCCTTCAGTTCCCAAAGTTCCTTGAGTTCCCGGATACCGTCGGGAATTCAAGGAACTGAAGGGACACAGCCAGGAGGCGCTTTATGGCTCACACGCACGCTCCGTCCACCAGCCGCCCGTATATGCGCGTATTTGTCTTTCTCGTGGTATTGACTCTGGTCGAGGTGGGCGTGGCGTCCGTGCTGGCCGCCAGCCCGGCCAAGGTGCCGTTGCTCCTTGCGCTGGCCATCGCCAAGGCGGCGCTCGTCGCGCTGTATTACATGCATCTGCGCTTTGAAGGGCGGGTGCTCCGCAT
>JBQTJD010000914.1:0-2272 GCA_052387475.1 Anaerolineales bacterium
TCAACGTGCACATGAAGACCGGCGAGCCGTGCCCGCGTTGCGGCAATCCCATCTCGCTCGTCGGCGCGAACCAACGCATCACCAACTTTTGGTCGCACGTGTCAGCCGGGCGGGCTGATCAAGGGGATGTAAGGGGGTGTGGCCGATTGCGGCCCGCCTCTACGATTGAATCGCCGAGAGCGACTGCCGGCGCAACGGCTGGAAACACATTGGCCTGCGACCACAAGCGTCCTATAATCGGTGGTACATCGATGACGGCACAATTTCATTCCCCACGGAGGCCCCCATGCAAGGCCTGATGATGGATTATCCACTCACCCTGACACCGTTGATGGAGCGGGCGCGCAAGTTATTTCCCAAAAAGGAGATTGTGACCAAAGCCGGGCCGGGGCTGGAACGATACACTTACGGCCAATGGGCCGAGCGCGTGGGGCGGCTGGCGAACGCGCTGGCGAAGCTGGGCATTCAGAAGGGTGACCGCGTGGCGACCCTCGCGTGGAACAATGCCCGCCACCTCGAACTGTATTTCGCTGCGCCGTGCATGGGCGCAGTCTTGCATCCCCTCAACCTGCGCCTCCCCGGCGATCAGATCGCTTACATCATCAACCACGCTGAAGACAAAGTGCTATTTGTCGACCCGAGTCTGCTGCCTGCCGTCGAGAAGCTCGCGCCGCATCTCAAGGGCATCAAGCACTATATCGTCATGGGCGACAAAGTGCCGGACGGCGCCACGCTCAGCCCAGTCTCGGCTTACGAAGATTTGCTCAACGAGGTGGGGCCGGATTATGCGTGGCCGCGATTGGATGAGAACGACGCGGCGGCGATGTGCTACTCCTCCGGCACCACCGGCCACCCCAAAGGCGTGGTGTACTCGCATCGCGGGCTGGTCTTGCACAGTTTTGGGTTGAGCATGGTGGACTCCTTCGGCATCAACGAGCGTGACACGATGATGCCGGTGGTGCCGATGTTCCATGTCCTGGCCTGGGGCACGCCGTTCTGCTGCGTGATGGTCGGCGCGAAGCTCGTCTTCCCCGGCCCGCATTTGCAACCGCGTGACCTGGCTGAATTGATCCAGGCGGAAAAAGTGACGCTGGCCGCCGGTGTGCCGACGTTGTGGCTGGGGATGTTGGCGCTGATGGAGAAGGAACGTTACGACCTCGGCAGCCTACGGGACATGATCGTGGGTGGGTCCGCTGCGCCGCAATCCATGCTGGAGGGCTATGAAAAGAAGCTGGGCGTGAAGATGACCCACGCGTGGGGGATGACGGAGATGAGTCCACTCGGGACGGTCAGCCGGTTGAAGAGCTATCAGGAGAGTCTGCCGGAAGCCGAACGGTGGAAGTTGCGGGCCAAGCAGGGCATTTCCTGCATGGGCGTCGATATCCGCGCGGTGGACGAGCAGAGCCAGGAGGTGGCGTGGGATGGCAAGACTATCGGCGAGTTGCAGGTGCGTGGGCCGTGGATCATCCGCAGCTATTACAACGACGACCGCAACGCTGAGTCTTTCATGGACGGTTGGTTCCGCACCGGCGACGTGGTGACGATTGACCCGGAGGGCTTCGTGCAGATCGTGGATCGCACCAAAGACCTGGTGAAAAGCGGGGGCGAGTGGATTTCGTCGCAAGAGATCGAGAACGCCATTATGGCCCACCCCAAAGTGCTGGAGGCGGCCGTCATCGCCGTGCCGCACCCCAAATGGCAGGAACGCCCGCTGGCCTGCGTGGTGCCCAAGCCCGACTACAAAGAGTCGCTCACCAAAGAGGAACTCTACGACTTTCTGCGCCCACGCTTTGCGCACCTGTATTTGCCAGATGACATCGTCTTCATCGAGGCCGTGCCCAAGACCAGCGTCGGCAAGTTCGACAAGAAGGTGCTGCGCGGGCAGTACAAAGATTACGCCTTGCCGACGACCTAAAGCGAATTCTTTTTGATTTGCGGCAATTCGTCACACCGCTTTCGCAGGAATGACAGGCCGTAGACCAATTTGAAATCTGCGCTAAAGAAGTCCGTGGTGGTGCGACGGCCCTCAGTGAGTGGCAGTGGTGGATGCCAACAGATTGATCGCGCTGTGCCTGGGCTATACACCTACGTCCTCGGCCACCGACACAGTACGCATGACTTCCAACTAACGGCGGCGTAGCGGGTCGAATGCATATCGTTCACTCTGTTCAACTGCATGCACCCATCGCTGCGGCCTGGCGGTGCCTTGCGGATTTGGAGTGGCTCGCCACGGTGAACGACTTCCATGTTGCGGCCCGCTTCCAAACAGAGC
>JBQTJD010000915.1:0-3175 GCA_052387475.1 Anaerolineales bacterium
GAACAGGGGCTAAATACTTATCGAGGCCTCAAGACCCCGCCTGTCTGTTGGCCGATGCTGCTTCATCTTTGTGCAGGCGCATACGGTGCGGCGTCGAAACCGGAGGCTGGACGGCAAATGATGAACGAAGCGATAGAAATCGGATCTTCAAGTTCAGCAAGTACATTAACGTCAGAGTTCCTCATCCTGAAGGGCGCGCTTCTCCTAACGCTCTCATCTGATAATTCGGCTGAAGCAGTGGCTTTGTATGAACAAGCTGTGCTCAATGCCCAGGCAGTGCATGTCCCAATGCTTGAGCTGCGAGCTGCCATAGGATTGAGCCGCTTATGGCACGAGCAGGGCAACAAGGAACAAGCCCGAAAAGTACTAAACGAGGCCTATTCAAAAATAACCGAAGGCTTCACAACGGCCGACCTAAAAGAAGCCAGCGCGCTTCTGGCCGATTTATCTGAATGAAGCCAAATCATGATGAAGTCGGGGTGGGTGCGACAGAGGATTTAAGTTTGCGCGTGAGCGTCGCCACGCTGGTGAGAGTCCTTTTCGAACATCCCAGAGATGGCGAATTGACGTTGGCGCTGGAACGCAAAGTGACTCTGCACGAAACCGAAACCGGACGCGTTGTCGAAGTCAAGTCTCAGCCCTTTGGCGGAGCGATCCGCATTCGCGATTTGATGACGCTGCGTGACCTGATCGGCGACTTTCACTTTGACAGCGAACGGTCACGTTCCGAACAGGACTTCCGCATCTTTATAAGACCATCAGATTGGACAGCAGTTCGACAGTTCTGCATCCAGCATTTCAGCCATGTTGATGATCCCATTCTCGAAACCGACCCAGGGCGGGAATTGGCTGAAGAGTTTGCCGATGCGTTAAAAATCAACTTGAAGCCAGATCAATATAGCTACAAGCCAATCGCAACTGTCGTTGAAGACAATCCAGCACTTACAGAAAATATCCACGCCAAGGGTGTTCTTACAACCAGGGTTTATCGTATTTTCGAGGCCCACATCTCGGACTCTTCCCTAGCACATACCGTGATGGCGAAAAGCGAGAGCTTATCTCATCAGGATCTATGTGAGCTTGCATTGGAGGACGCTCAGAATGGTGGAAAGGGAAGGGCGAATACTATATTAGCTCTGCCGATGAAACTTATCAGCGATGTTTATTTAGCAATGTCTCCTAAAGAACGCAATAGGCCCATTTTATTTGAGAAGAATCGACTGGACGAGACTGTACCTGTAGTTCTTGATGGTATTACCGTATCAAAATATCAAAGACTTTGATGGATGCCAAAAAATCCGATACGCGGGCGGCCCAACGTTGCGTATGCACCCAACTGGCTTCGCTCTGCGCGCGGCTGATGGCGACCGTTGGGCCCTTCGTTGCCGTGAGCAGGCGTTTTCAATCGGCTCCGATCAGCGCTGCACCAACTCCATGAACAAATCGGGCCGGTCGGTGTTGACTCCGTCCACGTCCATCGCCATCAACCGCTGCATGTCGGCGGGGTCATTGATCGTCCACGGCTGAACGGCCAATCCACGACTGTGCGCGCCCACGAGGACGCGGGCGACGAGCCTTATCCTGAACTGACGTTCAACACATAATCGGCGGCGGCCTGCGCCATCAGCGTCGCGCCGGTCACCATAGCGCGTTTGTCGAAGTCGACGTGAAACGTGATGTATGGCGCTCACCCCCGCCCGCCGGCCAGCCGCACTGCCGCCGGTGAGCGCCGCAGAGTCCACATCGCCCACACGCCCACCGCCGGGCCAATCGCCAGAAAGGCAAAGGCCCACTCCCACCCCACCCAGCGCTCCAGTGACGGGATGAGGCGGATAGGGACCAGCGTCAGCAAGAAGCCGAGGCTCGTTTGCAGCGTGAGCGCCGTGCCGGTGTATTCCGCGTGGCACAATTCGCTGATGCAGGCTGAGAATTGCGCCGAGTCGGCCACGACCGCAAAGCCCCAGATCAAACATACCGCGACCAGCCAAACAGGCGAGCCGCCGAAGAACAGGCCAGCCGTTAATGCGCACGCCCCGCTCACCAGCAGCGAGGCCACCGTCAGCGTGGTGCGTCCCAATCGGTCGGCGAGTTGGCCCGCCAGCAGGCTGCCAAGCCCGCCCGCACCGATGACGGCAAACGCCACCCCGCTCGCCCACGCCTCGTGGAGTCCCGATAGTTTGAAGCTTGCCAGCAGAAACGCTGGCACCCAGGCCCACATTGCGTACAACTCCCACATGTGGCCCAGATAGCCGAGGTTCGCCAGTACGAGGTCCCGGTCACGCCAGACCTCGCCGACGTACTTCCAATTAAAACGGGGCGAGGCGGTGCGATATGGGCCTTCGTCCACGAACAGCGCGGCCAGCACCCCACCCATTGCGGCCAGCAGCGCCGCCAGATACAGCACCGGCTTCCAAGCACTTACTCCACCAAATGCGTTGAGCAGATGCGGCGCCGCCGTGCCGAGTGTCAGTGCGCCCACCAGCAAACCGATGCCCAGCCCGCGATCCTCTTTCGTCCACGTCGTCATGATCTTCATGCCCACTGGATACACCCCGGCGAGGAACAACCCGGTCAGGAAGCGGAGCGGCAATGCGATGCGGAGGCCGTTGGCGGTCAGTGGGATGAGGGCGGTGGCCAGTGCGGCGAGCAACGCGGAGACGGTGAACAGGCGGCGCGCCGGAACCCGGTCGGCGAGGTTGAGCACCGCCGACCCAAACGCGCCGGCGACGAAGCCGATCTGCACCGACATGGTCAGCCAGGCGCGACCGGAGTCATCCAATTGCCATTCCGTGGTGAGCATAGGCACGACGGCGGAGGCCGACAGCCACACCGACATGCCCAACAACTCAGCGAATGACAACAACAGCAGGGTACGCCACTTCATGGGCGGCGATCAAAAGTAAAAGTCATCGGTCAACTGTTTACTGTCTACTGTTCACGGATGACGTACTCCGCCGCCGCCTGCGCCATCAGCGTCGCGCCGATCACCATGGCGCGCTCGTCGAAGTCGAAGCGCGGGTGGTGGTACGGGAAGTCCAACTCCTTCTCCGCATTGTTCGAGCCGATGAAGAAATAACAGCCGGGCACGGTCTGCATCAGGTAGGCCATATCTTCGCTGCCCATGGTGCGCTCGTCCCCCACCACTTCGGCCACACCGGGCGCCGTGCGGGGGAGG
>JBQTJD010000916.1:0-7129 GCA_052387475.1 Anaerolineales bacterium
GATTGGGTTGTCGCACGAGCCTCAGTGGATGCACGGGGTTCAAGGCCAACCCGCAGCGCAAGAAACAAGGGATAAAGCAAGATAAAGTAGAAGCAGACATACACCAAGCCTAACAATATAGGTTTGCTGGATAAAATATCCGTTGCGACGAACCAAAAGCCAGACAGAGCAAGAAGGAGCAAAATGCCTCGCACAATCTGCTCCAGCCAAGTATTCACCAGCAGTAACTTGTGCCTATCGCGCCAACGCGGAACAAGCCCTTTCCACACGGTTACCGCAATAGCCCCAGCCAGCGCAATGCCCACCGCCTGCACCGGGAGGCCCAAATCGGTTCCCTGCGCCAAGAGCATGGCCAACGCCGCTAGAAACCAAAGACTAACCACCGCTCGTTGGGTTACGCCCAGCGTTGCTACGAGCACGGTCAGCATGAGGGGCAATCCTCCAAACGCGCCAAAAGGGATGAAGAAAGCCACCATCAGACTGCGCGGCAAATAGTGGCCCCAACGCCGCCAGCCACGCCGCCGGGCGGCGAAAGCCAAACCCACCCATGCGCCGAAGACTGTCGAGATAATTAGGATGGCCATTGTGCCAAAGACAGAAAATTCTGGCTGAGTGGAAATCAACCGCATCCAAATCCGTGCCGCGATGCCCCAGAGAAGGCCAAGGCCTGCCCCGCCTAAAATTGCGGCCCACACAGATGGACGCCGTTCCGAACCATCGAGGCGCATGATGGGTAATTGAAGCGCCTGCCGAATGAATGACGAAGAGAGGCTCATCACAAAATCCTCCTAACGGCAAGTTTCAGCCTCGCGCGTGGAGCGAAGCGGAACGCGAGTCGGCTACAAACTGTTGTTGGGCGGCGCGGTTGTTCCGTGCTACCGATTGAACGCAATCGCATCAGCCCAGTAATACAGGATGACCAGTGCAACAAACATTGCAGGCAGGATGATTTTCTTCCATCGCGCCCAACCGTTGCGTACGATGAGATTGGGTGTGGCGGCGCGTTTGTTCAAGGTTTCGATCATGAATCCCATCAGCAAACCATACCCGAAATGCAAGGGCGCAAAGAGTGCAATGCCGTAATACCAATTCGCATCATTGATCTTAAATGAGCTGTCCGTTAGGAGAAGCAGACCGGGGAACACAAATGTGACCACTCCAGCAGAGAACATCTTCATCCACCCTGAACCGGGTATAAATCGCCAGAAAATAAGTAAGAGCACGGCTATCGGAATGCCAGCCAGCATAGTGAGAGTCACAATGGTGATGGCGCCAGGCACGGTGAAGGTGAACGGCGGAAATTCGTTTGACCTTCCTCCGGCGAGTGTCAGCGCGGTCATCGCGGCGCGAGCAAGGATGCCGACAATGACACCCGAAACCAGACTGGCGAGAAACCCCGTCTCCAGGATTTGTAGAACCCGAGGGATCAGTGATTTGGTAGTCGTCATGAGTTTCTCCGGGGATGCAGCCTGCATATCACACCGCCAACTATGATTTAGTGCGCCATCGCCAGCCGGGCTGGCTTCTCTAACCACAAACTCACGCCCAGCCCAATGAGGCCCAACGCAAACAGCGTGCGGAAGAAGAGAAAGGTGGCGGTGATGTTTTCGCCGCTGAACAGGAAGAAGCCGACAAAGCCCATCAGGCCCGTGGCCAGCGGGAGCCATTGCCAACGGCTCAACACCGGCTGGCGCAAATTGAGGCTGCCAAACCAAATCAGGCCAACGAGCAACAATAGCAACCCAATGATTACGAGTAGAAACAGATTCTCAGCATAGGGCAGAATAGAGGGCGGCACATAGTCAACTAGAAAAGACATGAAACCGACATGCCCAAACGCCAGCAGAATGCCGCCGCCGCTAAACAGGCGTAGGGCATACTTGCCCATCTGCCCTACACGTGGGGCGTAGAATTGGTAAATGGCTACATAACCAATCACCAGGGCCACTTGCCCGATGAGAATCAGCAGCGGATCCTGCCCCGAAATCACATCCGGCATCCGGCGGCCCAGAAACAGGCGGCTCATCTCATCCAGCTTGTTCACGATGAAGAGAACGTTGCCCAACGCAAAGACGAGGCCGCCCAACTGATAAAGCTGAACGCCGGACGCTGACGCCTTTGCAGAAAGTTGTGAGGTCTTCATGCTTGTTTTTCCTTTATTAAACTGAGCGCGAGTAGCGCCAGCCCCAGACCAAACCAGCCATTTGATTCGGCGAAGAGCAATCCGAGGGCGCAGACTATGAACAGCACACCCACCCAGCGCGAAAAGCCTTGCACCCAAAACGCGCTGACTCCGGCAACGAGCAAACCAGCGGTCAAGGTCAAAATGCCGAAGGCCCACACGTAGCCCAGCCCTTTGACGTTCAGCGCATCTTCGATGAAATTGCTTACGCCCACAATAAAGGCCGAAGCGCACGCCAGCCAAACGCCCACGCGCCAAACCGTTTGCGCGCGGCTGGGCGGCGCGGGGTTGTGTTGATAAAACCCCCACAGGCCCAACGCCAAAAGTATCAAACCGAGGCTGGTGCCAACTACCGCCGCATAATCCAGCGGCGTGCGCGGGCTCCAATAATCTGGCCCGTACAGCGCAATCACGGCGCGTGCCAACCAAGCAAGGCCAGCGAGGGCGAGGATGTGCTTATAGGGTTTTGTGGATTGGGCGAGAGTGTTTAGCATGACTTATTGATGCTTTCACTTTAGCTCGGCGTTTGCCCGCCGTCATGGGGGCGCGGCCCTATTTCTTCGGGAAGTTGGGAAGGGGACACGAAATGACACGGCACATTGATCAGCCATGTTTATCTGTGTTCGTCGGTGTCCGATGCTTGCCGTCATAGACGCGAGCGAGCCACAGCACTGCGCCTAGCACCACCCACCCGCCGCCAAACGCAATCGCGAATATCCAGTTCGCATTAATCGGAACAAAGAAGTTCACAATCAACGGGAGGAGGCCACCTAGCACGCCCATGCCCAACGGAAGGAAATTGAGCCGCGGCAGACTCCGGGCGCGCAGGTTGTAAACGCCGAAAAGCATCAGGCCGAGCGCATGGCCCAGCAAACCCAGCAGCGAAATCCACCACACCTCCGCGTTTTCCAGCCAATTGACCACAACCCCAATGCCAATCACCATGCCGCCCAGCACCATCAGGCTGGCCCCCAGCCAGGCCAATCGTTGTAGCCGCCCCAGCCGTAATACCCCAAGACTCCCCGTGGCAAAGCCCAAAGCTACCACCACGGCCAGCCACTGCCAACGGTCTGCCTCCCAGTAAATTTCCAATAAGCCTATCCACAGAATGAGAGCCGCGCCCCCTACCATCCCAGCCAGCCCACTCCAACGGCGCGCAGTCGCTGGGTCGCGCCACTGCCAAACGCCAAAGCCCAAAGGCACGATCACGAAGACAGCCATCACAACCCAACTGATCCACTGGGGTGGCTGGTAGTCGGGCAAGGGAATGGGCGTGCGGGCGCTGTAATCGGGGCACAACAGCGCGGCTTGCGGCGTGCAATACTCAAAGCGCCCGTTGACCAGCGTAGCGAGCACCGTAATCCGCCGCAGATCTTCCGCTTTCACAGTTAAGGGGTTATCGGACAGCACAATCAGGTCAGCGTATTTGCCGGGCCGCAGGCTCCCCACTTCCTCTTCACGGAACAGCGCATAGGCTGACTCAAGAGTCATGATAGATAGCGCTTGCTCAACGATGAGCACATCATCTTTCAACCACGCCTGCGGTGAGCAAGTGTAGTATTGATACACATCCTGGCGGGTGACGAAGCCGTACAGATGGACAAAGGGATTGAGTGACCAAAACGGGTAATCTGAATGCCAGGCAATAGGCAAGGTCGGGTTCTGTGCGCGGAGTTCGGCCCACGGCCATTCCCACTCACCATACGCTTCAGGCAAGGGCGGGCCAAAGGGCGTGCAACTGGGATACTGGCCCGGCAAAACGGGCACGATGCCGAGTTCACCAAAGCGCGCCACTTGCTCGGGGCGCAAGACGCTGACATGTTCCATGCGATGCCGGTACGTGTTAGGTTGACCATTGAGTGCGAAGGCGATGGCGGTCTGCGCTTGTTCCACCGCGCGGTCGCCAATCGCGTGAATAGCAACCTGATAGCCTGCCGCCTGCGCTTCGGCGACTGCGTTGTTCAGTTCGGCTTGCGTGAGCCACAAGTCCCCTAGCTTTTGGTCGGCATGATCAAAGCTCAGCGCCACATGCCCGCACGAGCCGCCATCCGTGAAAATCTTGATGCCGCCGATGCGGAGCATCTCGCCCGGGTTGCGGGTGGGCGGATAGTTTTTGTACCAATTCCCAATCGGTCGCCCGCACGGATCGTTGTAAACCAGATACAGGCTGGTGCGCACGCGCAGTTGCCCCTGTTGGGCAAAATCCTGCATCTGCCAGAGAAACCGCTGATCCACATACAAATCCCCAAGCGTGGTGATGCCATTGCGCAACGCCAGCATCTGCGCCTGATCGAGGCTCTTGCCCATTGAACGCGCATCATTGAGTACGTGGGTGTGCGCGTCCACAAAGCCGGGCATGAGTGCCCGGCCTTGCAGATCAATCACTTGCGTTTCCGGCGTTCGCAAACCAAGGATGGATGCGTTATCGCCCACTGCCACAATCGTTCCGTCCGCAATAGCAATGGCCTGTGCTTGCGGCAGGCTTTGCTCCATCGTCAAGATAACGCCACTGTGAAAGATGATGGGTGCGGCCAGCGGGGGCGGCGCTGTGGGCGTGGGCGTTGAACTGCAAGCGGTCAGCACGCTCATCAGGGCGCAAAGCAGGAAAGCAAAAGTGCGCTTCACGGAATGTTAGACATTGGACTGTATTGAGAACAACGTTCAGACCGACGCGGTCTCTCAAAACCCAACCTGGTTCAGGTCTTACCCAAAGACCGCGTCGGTCTCAGCTCAATTTCGATAAAGTTCCATAACCGGAAAGGCAAACTAATCGTTCACAATCACTCCGCAGGCCACCCGGCCACCGCTGTTGCCAGTCGGGTCAGTCACTTGGTCATCGGGGCCGGCATGGATGATGAGGGCGCTACCATTGGCATCAAACACGGTGATTGGCCCGGCGGATAGAGTGGCGCGGTCAGTGGTGGCGTTGAGATGCCCCACGCCCGCCAGATTGACCACCAAGTTGGGCAAATCGCCGGCATGCGCGCCCAGCGGATTCTCTAGCCCGTGCTGATGGCCGAGCGGGTTGTGGTGCCCGCCAGCGGCGGCGAACGTTGGGCTACAACTGCCAATCGCGTGAATGTGGATGCCATGCAGGCCGGGGGCGAGGCCCTTCACATGAACGTTGACGTGAACCGCGCCAGTGGCGTCTTCAACAAAACGCGCAAGGCCAATCGTTTGGCCGCTGGCATCTTTCAGCTCGGCGGAGGCGTGTTGCGCGCCGTTCCCCTGAGCGTAAGCGCTTCCGGCAAACGCCAAAACAATTAGCATGGCTAACACGGCGTGTAGTTTCTGCATGATGAGTCTCCTGTGAGAATGGGTTGGATGGCTGTCACTCTAAACGCAGTCATCGCCCGCCGTCATGGGGGTGCGGCCCTATTTTGTTCGGGAAGTTCGCCTGCTATACTCCCGCCAATCTCCCATTCTCCAATCTCCACGATGCCCAACCGCTCCGTCCTCTATGAACTCGTCGTTCATCTCGACACCGCCCAGTGGGGCGTCAGCGTTCCACTGGATCAGTCGCTGATCGGCCCGGTGGCGTATGGGTGGGATCGTTTCACAAAGGACCCCGACTCGCTGACCTTCGGCGGCGGGCTGCTGGCGGGCAGCCCCCTGCCCGGCACGCGGCGCATGATCTTTTGTGGCTACTCGCCGCAGTGGGAGGATTTCTACGTCTCCGCGCTGGGCGGCGCGATGTACGTCATGCGCCGCTTCGGCGTGAACTACGTGTGGCTGCAGGGCCGCGCGCCGGCCGACTCGGTCCTCATCCTCAACTTGAAAGATGGCGAGTACAGTGTCCGGCTCGAGCCGATTGACGCGGATGGGCTGTGGCGTGGCTATACCGATGCCAATGGCCGAACGTGGGAGGGCTTCTACGGATTGCAACAAGCGGTCTTCGACAAGTACAAGAGCGAATACGATGGTGACTGGCTGCGCGTGCTCGCCGTTGGCCCGGGGGCGCGGCACACGAAGGAAGGCGTCATCGGCAGCAATGCCGTGAAGCGCGGGAAACTCAGTCACATTGACGACTGGGCCGGTCGCGGCGGCCTCGGCTCGCGGCTGCTGCAACATCACCACATCGCCGCTGTCGTCTTCGGCGGCGACTGGCAAGACCCGGCCATGAAGGAAGGCAAGGAACTCGATCAATACTTCCTCGAACACTATCAGATGAAGGCCATCCAGGCCGATTTGATGTTGAGCGAGAAATACCGCTATGTGCCCAAGTTCATGACCGGCGGCACCTTCGGCGTGAACATGCACACCGCCGATGACCGGCTGCTCAGTTTCAACTACGGCTCCATCTATGCTACCGAGAAAGAACGGCTCGACCAGCACGAGAACTTCATCCTTGACCACTATCTCAAACAATTTAACGAAGAAACAATCAAGCCCAAAAACTTTGATCATTGCGGCGAGCCATGCGCGGTGGCGTGCAAGAAATTTATCGGCGAGTACAAAAAGGATTATGAGCCATACGCCGCGCTCGGCCCGCTGTGCGGGGTGTTCGACCAGCGCGCCGCGGAACGGTTGAACAAATTCGTCGATGCGATGGGCCTCGACTCGATCCAGACCGGCGGCACGGTGGCGTGGATCATGGAGTTGATCGCGGACGGATTGATCCCAGCGGCGGATTTTGGCTTACCGGTGGAGGGGCCGCGCGGGTTTCCCCTCACCCCTAACCCCTCTCCCAAAGGGAGAGGGGAAGCAGCTCCTCCTGTCGCAAAAGTAAAACCACCGTTGCCGAACGCATTGCTAGAGCGGGCGCGCGAACTACGGCGTGACGCAACTGATTCAGAGCAATTGCTGTGGTCGTTACTGCGCGATCGGCAACTTAACGGTCTGAAATTCCGCCGCCAGCATGCGTTGCCGCCATTCCTGCTCGATTTTTACTGTCACGAGGCCGCGCTGGTCATCGAATTGGATGGCGAAGTCCACAACGACCCCGAG
>JBQTJD010000917.1:0-10072 GCA_052387475.1 Anaerolineales bacterium
CGGGTTGGTGTGGTAACCACCGATTGTGCCAATTTCATGGGCAGATGGCAAAGTGTTAGCTACTCAGCGCGCAACGGTTAGACACCCGCTTTCGCGGGGGTGACAGTGCGTAAAGTGAGTTCCCCAGCCTTACTGCTCTTGCGCGGCGCGCGCGCACAGCGAGGCCCCGCCCGCTTGCAGCCATTCCTGCAACCGCCCGCTGGTGGCCTGCCCGCTGGCCGCGTCGTTGTACAGCCCCGTCCCCCAATACCAGTAGCGTTTGGTCTGCTCCGGCCAGCCCGCCGGATCACGAGTGATGAGGCTATGCCCGCCGTTGTACCCGGCCAGCGCCAGCCCGATATCACCGTTCGCCCGTGTCAGGCCAAGCGAGAGATACGCCAGCCCGCGATAGGCATTCACGTCCGGGTCCTGCATCGGTTCGCCCGGCGCGAAGTGAAAGGGCATCACTTGAAACAGGCCCTGTGCGTTGGATTTCGAGACCGCGCTTCGCCAGCCGCACGACTCGATTTGCATGACGGTGGCGATGAGGTTGGGGTCCACGCCGTACTGCGCCGCCCAGCCCCGAATCTGCTCACCCCAGCGCTGCACTTCTGCCGTGAAGAAAGGGGCCAGGGCCGGGATATGGTCGGGAACGGTGGGCGGTGCGGGGGCGGCCACCACTTCGACGGGCGCTGCCTCTACGACCGGTTCGGACGCTAGCGGCGCGCTTGGCAGATGGCTCACATTCATCGCCGTCCAACCCAGGATCAACCCACCCGCAAACAGAACTTCCAACGGAAGCAACCGGATGATTAAGCGTTGTGATAGCATGGTTCATCTCGACTAACGTTCGTCGTCAAAGTCAAATGAGCGGTTGGACGGCGTGCCGTTCGCCTGCACGGGCGGCACTGGTTTGGGCGCCGGCTTAGGCACAATCCGGGCTTGAGGCGGCGGTGGCGCCGGACGCGGCGCAGTGGGTGGCGCGCTCTGTGGGGGTTGCGCCTTTGGCATCACGCGCGACGGCTGGCTTGGCCCGTTGCTGCCGCCGATAAATCGGTCATCCCAATCCCCATAGTTCGGCGGCGGCGTTGGGCGGGGCGCTGCTCGGGCAGGAGGCGGCGCTGCCGGGCGCTGCGCCGGCGCGGACGCGTGTTGCGTGCGTGTGAGCGTCTCATTCACATGCGCGAACACCTGGTTGCCGGCCATCGAAAAGGTGCCGATGACGAGAATGCGGATGAGCAACACCATCACCGCTACAAAGATCGGCGCCAGGGTGAGCAAAGTATCGCGGCTGAGGATTTCGTTGCCGAGCGTGGGATGATCAAGCAACGCCAGCGACACGCCCCACCAGGTGAGCAGCGCGTTCATACCGGCGGCTAGGAACCAAGCGCCCAGCAGATACCAGACCTCAGTTTTGTTTTCGAATTCCTTATCCGGCGTAAAGAGCCGGGCCACGCCGGCGAAATCCATTCCACAAAACGCCAGCGCCAGAATCGTTGCCCAGCGCACGCCGACAAAACTCACTTCGCCCAGCAAATTGGTCAGCGCGAAATCGGTGGTGGAGTAGTTGAAGATCTCGAACGCGATCAGCGCGCCGAAAATGATGACGCCAAAGATCAGGCTGCGTTTGGCCGAATAGTGGCGCCAGAACTCCGCGAGGCGGTGCGGCAGTGTTGGATGGTTGGGTTGATTCGTGTACATCATGCACCTCCTAACCAGTTAAAGACTCATAGGTGTGGAAGGCAAATGATAGTACAGATGTTCTAAAACGTCAATAGGATTTTGTTTGAACCGGCTATTCGAATGGGGAGTACGAGAGGCGAGTCAGGCGCGAGGCCAATCGAGCAGCAGCACTTCGAGCGCCAACCGCGCATTGATGTTGCGTTCGAGCAGCTCGCTCGTTTCGCGCAGGGCGGTCAGCGCATGGTGGGAGTCCTGGGGTGTGAGCGTGCGGGCCAGTGCGTGAATGTCTTCTGAACGATCCGGGTTTGCCAGCGGTGCAGGCGCAAGCGGAGCTTGCGCTTGAGAAACTCCCCGCGTTTCTCTTTCGCCGCTCTGCGGCGCGGCGGCCCCGACCGTCATCAGCAACACATCACGCCAAAAGCTCTGCCACAACGCCAGCGTGTCCTGCACACGATCCAGAGTGTTCTCGCGCGCGAGTTTTTCGGCGTACGCGAAGCGCTCGACGCGCGAGGCCCGCAGCAACGCGCGGAGATCATTCAGCTTTTGAGTCCGCTCTTCCAGGGCCTCGCCATCCTGCGCCATCCGCGCCGCCCAGCCCAGCCGCCCGCCGGAAAGATGCGCCAGCAAATCGGCCTGCTCGGCGGCCACCATCCATTGCGTAATCAGCGCGTCGCGCACCGTGCCGAGCGATAGCGGGCGCAGCGCAATCACTTCACAGCGCGAGACGATGGTGGGCAGCAGCGCCTCGGTGCTCTCGGCGGTGAGCAGAAGGACGACGTTGTTCGGCGGCTCTTCCAGTGTTTTGAGCAGAGCGTTTTGCGTTTGTTCGTTGGCAGCGTCGAAGTTGAGCAGCCGTGCTACGCGCCGCTTGGCCTCCACCGGCTTGAGGATGAGATCATAGATCAACTGTCGCACCGGCTCGATCTTGATCTTCTCGGTGCGCACGCGCTTGCCGCTGAGGATGGGGGCGATGGTGAACAGATCGGGATGGGAACCTTTAGCCACCAGTGTACAGTGGCGGCACTGTCCGCAAGGCGTCGCTTCGCTTAGCGATTGCTGGCACAACAATGCGCGCGCGAACTCGGCGGCCAGCGTGCGTTTGCCCACGCCCTCCGGCCCGGTGAACAGATACGTGTGCCGCACGCGGTCGTGCGCGAGGTCGCGCTGCAACAGTTCGACCACCCACTCGTGGCCGATGAGGTTGAAAGGCATGCAGAGATTTTAGCAGACGGATTATGCGGGCCGTAGTGGAGTCACCGGCTGAAGGATTTTGCGGCGCTCCGGTGTCAACCGGTCGAGCAGCGCCTGCGAGTAGCTGTAGCCAAAGCGTGTCGCGCCCCAACTCACTCCGTAGCGGTAGATGAGGACGCGCCGCTCGCCGGGGTTGGTGCGGCTTGACCCACCGTGCATCAGCCCATCCACGAACAGCAGCGCATCGCCCGCGCGCAGATACACTTCCTCCGCACCCTCGAGATGATCCATGCGGTTAAGCTCGTCATAGTTGCCAGCGCCGGGATGCGGGAGGTTGGATTTGTGGCTGCCGGGGATCACCATCGTCGCGCCGTCGCCTGGGCCGATGTCGGTGAGGGCGAGCAGGATGTTGCACTGCCCACAGCGAAAGACGCCGTGGCTGTAATGATACGCCCCGCGCAGCGCGCCCTGATAGCCGCCCGAGTGCACCGGATGATGCCCGCCGCTGCGGCGCACAGACAGGATGCACTCGTCAATGAATAATCCTTCAATGTACGACTGTGCCTCGCCGCAATAGCGCCGCACGTGGTTGATCCAGCTCGGATGATCAACCAATGTCTCAAACGGCGCGCCGAGTTCGACGCAGTTGTGGATCTCGAGACCGGTGGCGTCGTTGTAATCGCGGCGCTGTGCGTTGCCCAGCCACTGGCCGTAGGCGAGCGGTGGCAGCGCGTCAATGCCGGCGTTCAGCGCGGCCACCAGTTCCGGCGTGATGGCTTGTTTCAGCACGAGATAACCGCGCAAGTCGAAGAAGAAGTCGTCGAGGGAGGAGGGTTGAGTCGAGTTCATCATTTGCTCCTAAGTTAATTGGTTGTTGAAACTGAGAGACATCTTTTTGACGCCTTTGCTGTCTTCTGTGGCCAACACCGTAGTATCTTGACCCCAAAGAGTCCCCGTCCCCCATGCAATCTTGATTTTTCCAAGCGCTGCTTGTCTTATCGGAAATTCAGATACCTCTACATGACACGTTCCTTCTATATGAATAGCCTCGATTGGCACATACAGCTTGGGTTCGATCTTTTGTAGACAAGGCGTCCGAATTGAATGCGCCAAAGGATTTTGCCACTTTACAAAGAAATATTTGTGCTCAACTGTAGCCTCTTGCAGTAATCGCGTGATAACGGCCTCAGAGTTTAGTAATTTCTCTGTCAATTCCATTGCAGTACTAATTGGTCTGCCATCAGAATGAAATACGGTATTGTCGGGCGCAACTCGAACTACCTCAGACGGGAAAGTCTCGATTGCCACCACTTGAAACTTTACCTTTGTGGGCATTAGCGTGAGTGTCCGCGCAAAGAATGAATTTGTGTCATCAAACAAAGCTCTTACGGATTTTGTGTCCATTTCCTCTAACACGAGATACTCGATGTTGTAATGGGTGGCCAGAGCAACCGCTGCGCGGGTAAAGCCTTTTCGCGATACCAAAACTAACTTGTTCGTTGGCAAATGCTCATGTTTTGTTTTCATTTGCTCAATCCACTGTATATCTGCACGACGCTTGTGGTCGCGACATTCAACGCTGATAACAATTGTGTGTTCACCGATCACGGTTTGGATGCAGATGTCCACTTCAGCGGGTTTGCCGGTAACTTGATTCGGAAGCATAGCCGATTCAGTCACTGATGAGTTCTCAGATACCTGCTGCTTGATTTGCTATATCAGTTTTTGGAAAGGATTTGAACGCTTCGGCACTTGTTTCACTCACCCGCAGAACGAATTTGTGTCAAGTTTAAGCTGGCCTTGCCTCAAGTCAAGCCAAAGTCCGTCATTCGATGTAATCGAATACTGCGATGAGTGCCGTAGACATATGCCGCTCTGAAAATGGAAGCCCCTAAGCCGGCATCGGAATGTTGTTGCCAAAACCCCAGCGCGTCGCTATAATGCCGCCTGCCTGGGCGGTTAGCTCAGTTGGTTAGAGCGCCGCGTTGACATCGCGGAGGTTCACAGGTTCGAGGCCTGTACCGCCCACAAAATCTTCAATCTTGAGTCGTTTATCGGATTGAAGACCGATAACTGAAGACTAAGACGCAACAACCGGGACGAGTATCGGCCCAGCGGGCAACAGGGAGCGTGCCGCATTGCGGCGGATGAGAAACACTTTGTGTTTCTCAAGCGCAAATAGAGTTTGCGCCCGCGCCATAGATTGAGAGCGCACGCAGCCCCGCCGCCGAGAAAACCACCCGCGAGCGTAAACCCGAACGTAGGGGCGATTCTTGTGATCGCCCGTGCAGTAAGGTAAACGGGCCGGCCCGTTATCGCCGTAAGAGATAGTCTGTTAGTCAGAAAGTCAAATGGTCGAGTAGTCGTTGACTACAAGACTAAGTGACCACAAGACGACCAGACTAACTTGGGTGGAACCGCGAGAGACTCTCGCCCCAAGCCGGGGCGGGAGTCTTTTCTTTTGTGTGGAGGTGGATGATGACCGAAGATGACGCAACCCGACAGAAACCGAGCGTCAGAGTTTGCATCGAATTGCGCGAATTACACGAAAGGCAATTCGCGTCCATTCGCGTAATGCGATGCCAACAAGGAGTTTGCAATGTCTAGTCAACCTGAGAAATACGAAGAGTCGGAGCTGTACAAAATCCGCCATTCCTACGCGCACATCATGGCGCAGGCGGTGATGGAGATGTTCCCCGGCCAAGCCCGTCTCGCCATCGGCCCGCCGATTGAAGACGGGTTCTACTATGACTTCGAGTTGCCGCGCCCGCTCTCGCCCGAGGACTTCGAGCCGATTGAAAAACGCATGCGGCAGATCGTAGCCGGGCACTTTCCGTTTGTGCGCAAAGAAGTCAGCGCCGAAGAAGCGCGCATCCAATTCAAAAATCAGCCCTTCAAGCTGGAGCTGATTGATGGGCTGGACAAGGGCGGCGTGGATGAATACGGGAATCCGCAAGCGACGCCCAGCGCCGCCGTGATCTCGTTCTACACGCACGACACGTTCACGGATTTGTGCCGTGGCCCGCACGTCGAGCACACAGGCAAGCTCAACCCCTCCGCCTTCAAGCTGATGAACATCGCCGGCGCGTACTGGCGCGGGGATGCGGTCAAGCCGCAACTCCAGCGCATCTACGGCACGGCCTGGAAGTCGAAGGAAGAACTCGAGCAATACCTGTGGCGGCTGGAGGAAGCCAAGAAGCGCGACCATCGCAAGCTGGGCCGCGAGTTGGGCCTGTTCTACTTCTCTGAGGAGGTTGGCCCCGGCCTGCCGCTCTTCACGCCCAAGGGCGAGATGTTGCGTTACACGATGGAGAAGTATGTGCGCGACACGCAGACGCGGTACGGCTATCAGCACGTGTGGACGGGCCATCTCGTGAAAGAAGATCTGTACCATCGCTCGGGGCATTACGAGAACTACAAAGACTCGATGTTCCCGCCGATGGAGGACGAGGGCGTGACGTTCCGACTCAAGCCGATGAACTGCCCCAGCCACATGACGCTGTACAACGAGATGGGCCTGCATTCGTATCGCGACCTCCCGCTGCGCTTCGCCGAGTTCGCCACGCTCTATCGCTATGAGAAGACGGGCGAGTTGAGTGGGCTGACGCGTGTGCGCTCGCTGACACAGGACGACTGCCACATCTTCTGCCGCCCGGATCAGATCGAGCAGGAGTTCAGCCTGTGTCTCCGGCTCATCCGCGAGGTGCTGGGAAAGTATGAGTTCACGGACTACCGCGTGCGGCTCTCACTGCGCGGCAGCGAAGGCAAGTTTGTGGATGATGATGAGAAATGGACGCTGGCGACGAACGCCCTCAAAGCCGCGCTTGACGCGAACGCGGTGGAATACTTCGCTGCCGAGGGTGAAGCGGCGTTCTACGGCCCTAAGGCCGACTTCATCGCCCGCGACGTGCTGGGCCGTGACTGGCAGTTGTCTACGATCCAAGTGGACTTTATCCAGCCCGCGCGGCTTGGCTGCGAGTACATCGGCGAGGACGGGAAAGTTCACACGCCGGTGCTGCTGCATCGCGCGGTGACAGGCTCCACGGAGCGCTTCCTCGCCACCATCATCGAACACTTCGCTGGCGCGTTCCCGCTCTGGCTCGCGCCGGTGCAGGTGATGATGATCCCGGTCGCCGACCGGCACATCCCGTATGCGAAGGAAGCGGCGGATAAGCTGAGGGCGCAGGGATTTCGCATGGAAGTGGATGAGCGCGGCGAGCGCATGCAGGCCAAGATCCGCGACGCGCAGGTGCAGAAGATCCCATACATGTTCGTCGTCGGGGATAAGGATGAAGCGGCGGGCGCGGTCTCTGTCCGCAAGCGCTCGGGCGAGGACTTGAAGGCGAAATCGCTCGACGAAGCGGTGGCGTTGTTGAAGTCGGAATTGTAAACGGCTGTACGAATACGGCGAGCGGGTGAATTCACCCGCTCGCATTTGATTCAGATCGTTAGGCCTCGTTCGTCCAACGGTCGCGTTCAGGCGTTTGCGGATTTTTGTTTCTTCTTCTCTTTTGCTTTGCTCCGGCTAAATGTTCCTTTACCCTGAATTTCACAAGGTTGCTAATCAAGTCCAATGGAATTGGCTTATCGAGTGGAAATCTCACCGTGCTCTTTGCGCTTTTGTTCGGCGTTACGCGTGAGCAGGCTATCAGAAACGTAGAGCGGCACGGTAAGCGAAGCGTCGCGACAGGCACGGGTAGCGTATCAGGACGCTAACGTGCCCGCGCCGATGTGATCAATCAAGGCTCCTGAAATTCCCAACCGTCAAGATAGGTTCGACCTCCCAATGCGGCAACCGGCTCTGCTTCAATTCAATCGTCTCCAGGCACAACGCCAGTGAGCTATAGCCCAGGCTGACCTCATTGAGGCGGTGTATTTTCGTAACCACATCTTACTCACTCGAGGTCACTTGTGTTTAGCGGTCAATCAACTTTGCTGAAGCCCGATTCAAGGGCACAGGGTGATTGCAAAGTCGAGATGAATGGCTCTGGCCGCCGTCCCCGGCGGCCACACCTGGGCGGAATGCGCGCCGAGGACGGCGCGCTGAGCAGAAAATCTTTGACTCCGGTGACTTTGCAATTGCCCTGTTCAAGGGCAAGCCTAATCTTGTGACGAATGAGTTTGTAGTGTATGATCAACTCTAACCATTCTCTAACCATTAATCGTTCCTGCAAACCTGCTCGATAACAGGATGCAGCGAACTGACGCCCTTGTAATCCAACGTATCTTCTACTGGAGTGCTTTTCAACTGCACGTAGTGGTTCCGCACGACCGTTCCATCCACTAGCTGCATCTGGCCTACAGGAAAGGAGGTCCATGCATAGGGTGTAACGATAGGAACGGGAACTCAAGCCAACGTACGCCGTAAAATCTAGGGTGTTTGTTTCCCATTTGCCCCGGCTGATCCTTGAGCGGAACGACCGGTGCAATCTCATCACCTGGAGGGTGACATGTCGGCAAAACCCAAGATACGTCTTTTTGGACGGATCGCGTTCTGGATCAATCTCGTTGTGATTTATGCGCTTGCCGTTGCGCCGTTGAGCGCCGCAGACAATGCACAAGCCGCCGTTCAGAGTTACATTGTTGTCATGGCGGACGATCCGGTTCTTACGTACGAGGGGGGAATTCCGGGACTCCTGGCCACGAAGCCTGGCAAGGGGAATAAGGTCAACCCAAACAGTGCTCACGTCAAAAACTACCAAGCGTATCTTGCTTCACAGCATGATACGTCCTTGGAGGGAGCCGGGGCCAATACTGGCCAAAAGGTGCATGATTTTTCCGTTGCCTTGAACGGGTACTCGGCCATGCTCACGGGGCAGCAGGTTGAGGAGCTCAAAAGCCAGAAAGGCGTGGTCCTGGTCCTAAAGGATGAGATGCGCTTCCCGGACACGGATAGCAGTCCGACCTTTCTGGGCCTCACCGATGCCGGTGGTGCATACGCCAAAGGGTACACAGGCGAAGGTGTCGTTGTGGGTATCATTGATACCGGCATTTGGCCCGAGCACCCCTCATTCGCTGATGACGGCAGTTTCTCAGCGCCTCCAACAGGTGCGCTGCCCTGTGATTTTGGCAATACTGCTCACAACCCGAATGACGTGCCCTTCACCTGCAATAACAAATTGATCGGCGCCTATCAGATGTTGGCTACCTATCGCGCCGTGATCGGCGCCGCGCCTGATGAGTTCAATTCCGCGCGCGACGACAGCGGTCATGGCTCTCACACCGCTTCCACAGCGGCAGGCAATTCCGGCGTTGCGGCGACTTTGTATGGCATGCCTGCGGGCACGATCTCCGGGATTGCTCCCCGGGCCCATATCATTGCCTATAAAGGTCTCGGCAATTTGGGAGGTTTCACCTCCGACCTGGCTGCGGCAATTGACCAGGCGGTCGCGGATGGCGTAGATGTGATCAACTACTCCATTGGCGGTGGCGCTGGACAGGTTAGCGCTGATGAGATCGCCTTCCTCTTCGCCGCCGATGCCGGTGTTTTTGTAGCCACCTCAGCCGGCAACTCTGGTCCCGGTGCTTCCACGCTCGGCGACCCGGGCACCAAGCCCTGGCTCACTACCGTGGGCGCAAGCACGCAAAGCCGCTTCCTTCAGGGAACAGTCATACTTGGCAACGGCGCTCAATATACAGGCGCCTCTATCACGGCTGGTGTCGCACCTGCTCCTATCGTGGATGGTGCCGCGCTTGGCAACGCACTGTGCAATCCGGCAGTTGCCTTCTCAAGCAGTGTCGCAGGAAAGATCGTCGTCTGTCAACGCGGCGTTACTGCACGTGTCGCTAAGAGCCTTGCGGTATTCAACGCCGGCGGTGTTGGCATGATCATGCATGAGAACAGCAATGCTGGCAACCTGTTCTCAGATACCCATTGGGTTCCGTCTGTGCATGTGGATCAGACTCCCGGCCTCGCAATCAAGGCATACATAGCGGCTAACCCCGGTACAGCAACAGCGCAGATCGTAGCTCCGCAAACTAGCACCTGGCCCTTTGCGCCGTCCATGACCGACTTCAGTTCGCGCGGTCCCAACCCGGTTGCTCCGGACATCATCAAACCTGATGTTACCGCACCCGGCATTCAGATTCTGGCAGGCAATTCACCATTCCCGGATGCTGGCAGTGTTCCGGGTGAATTGTTCCAAGCCATTGCAGGAACATCCATGTCCAGCCCGCATGTGGCGGGTGTCTTTGCCCTGCTCAAGCAGGCGCATCCCGA